>JAUXTZ010000153.1 GCA_030681095.1 Burkholderiales bacterium | reverse complement strand
ATCTCGCCAATACCTATTGGCGTTCGCTGCATTACTTCAATCTCTATCGCATGATCGCGGCCGGCATTTTGCTGCTGGCGCATTTATTTTTGGGCGGGCGCAACCCGTTCGGCGCGCTGGCTCCCAATGTGTATGTGCTCGCCAGCGTGCTTTATCTCTTGTTCTGCGCGGGCGTCATCGTCACGATTCAAACGCGCTGGCCGCGCTTCGACCTCCAGCTCTCCGTGCAAGTCATCGCGGATATCTTGCTCATCACGGTATTGATGTACAGCAGCGGTGGCATCGCCAGTGGCTTAGGGCTATTGATTCTGGTGACGTTGGCCGCATCGAGCCTGATCTCGCGCGGGCGGCTGGCCATGTTTCACGCCGCGATCGCCACCATCGCCGTGTTGCTGCAGCAAACCTACTTGTCCTACACGCAAACTGATGCTGGCGGCTATCTGCAAGCGGGCTTGCTGTCGATTGCCTATTTCGCCATCGCCGGCCTGGCGTATGTATTGGCCAAGCGGCTGACCGCGAGCGAGGCCATCGCGCAGCGCCAGCGCGTCGATCTGGCCAATCTGGATGCAGTCAATCGGCTGGTGATTCAAGATATGCAAGATGGCGTGATCGTGGTGGATGGTGATAACCGCGTACGTCAACTTAATACTCAGGCTGAGCGCTTGCTCGGCCCGCTGAGGGGGCGACGCGGTGAAGTGGCGATGAATGACTATTCCCGCGTCTTGGCCCAGCATATTGCGGCGTGGCGCGAGTCGGGTGATATCAGTGTGCTACCGCTGCGCACGCCAGGTGGCAGCCGCTCGTTTCGCGCGCGCATTATCCCGATCGGTGACAAGCGCGCCTTGGGCGCGGTGGTCTTTCTGGAAGATTTAAGCCGCCTGCAAGCGCAAACGCAGCAACTCAAACTGGCCGCGCTGGGGCGGCTGACGGCCAATATCGCGCATGAAATTCGCAATCCCTTGAGCTCCATTGGTCATGCCACGCAGTTGCTGCAAGAAGAGGAAGGCTTCGATGTGACGCAAAAGCGTCTGCTCGAAATTATTCGCGACAACACCTTCCGTCTTGACCGCATGGTGCAAGATATTCTCCAACTCAACCGCAAGGATCGCGGTCAGCCCGAGACCATTCCGCTGGCGCAATTTCTCAACACCTTCCGCCAGGAATTTAGCCAGATCGAGCACATCGCGCCGGAGTCGATCGTCATCGAGTCAGATCCCACGTTGAGCTTCAATTTCGATCGTCTCCACTTGCATCAAATACTGTGGAATCTCTGCCGCAACGCCTGGCGCCATGGCCAACAACAACCCGGCAGTATTCGCCTGGTAGCCAGCCGGGCGGATGCCGAGAATGTAATACAATTGGATGTGATCGACGACGGCCCCGGCGTGCCCAGCGCCATCCAAGCGCAGTTGTTCGAGCCCTTTTTTACCACTGAGAGTACCGGCACCGGGCTGGGACTTTATATCGCGCGCCAGCTCGCGGAAGCCAACGGCGCGACGCTGGATTACATTGAAATTGGCCCCGGCGGACAGTTCCGTCTCAGCGGCAAAGGAGCCACGAGTTGAAACCACCAGCGCGTACGGCGGGCCAAAGCGCCCCCACTGTTTTAATCGTCGATGACGAGGCCGATATCTTGGAATTACTCGAGCTGACCCTGCTACGCATGGGGCTCGAATCCAAACGCGCGATGAAAGTTGCCGCCGCTATCGAATTGCTCAAAACCAATCACTACGATTTGTGCCTGACCGATATGCGGCTGCCGGACGGCACCGGTCTCGAATTGGTACAGTACATTGGCCAAAATTATCCGGAGTTACCAGTTGCGGTGATCACCGCCTATGGCAGCACCGACAATGCGGTGGCGGCGCTCAAGGCCGGCGCATTCGACTATATCGCCAAGCCGGTCTCGCTCGACCAACTGCGCGCCCTGGTGAAATCGGCGCTGAATGTGACCGAGGCTACCCGGCAGGAATCACCGCAGCACATCCTGCTCGGCGATTCGCCAGCGATTCAGTTAGCGCGCGACATGATCGACAAGCTCGCACGCAGCCAGGCACCGGTGTATGTCACCGGCGAATCGGGGTGCGGCAAGGAGTTGGCGGCGCGCCTGATCCATGAAAAGAGCGCGCGCCAAGCGCAGCCTTTCGTTGCCGTGAACTGTGGCGCGATTCCCGAAAATTTAATGGAGAGCGAATTTTTCGGTTACAAGAAGGGCGCGTTCACCGGCGCCGATGCCGACCGTGATGGTTTCTTCCAAGCCGCGAATGGTGGCACGCTGTTTTTGGATGAAGTCGCCGACCTGCCGCTGTCGATGCAGGTGAAACTATTGCGCACGATTCAGGAAAAGAAAGTGCGCAAGGTGGGCGCCACGCAAGAGGATCCCATCGATGTGCGCATCATCAGCGCGACCCACCAAAGCTTGTCGAGCTTGGTGGAGAGCGGAAAATTCCGCCAGGATTTGTACTATCGGCTGAACGTGATCGAGCTCAAAATGCCGCCGCTGCGCGAGATGCACGAGGATATTCCGCTCATCGCGCAAGCCATTCTCGAACGCCTGGCAAAGTTTTCGGGTACGCCCGTGCCGCACCTCACGCAGCCAGCCATCGCCGCCTTGCAGACCTATTCTTTTCCCGGCAATGTGCGCGAGTTGGAAAATATTCTGGAGCGCGCGCTGGCCCTCTGCAGCGGCGAAACCATCGGCCCGGATGATCTCTACCTCAGCGCATCGGTAGCTGGGGAGGGCGCAGTGGCGTATGAACCAGGCGCTAAATGGCCGTTGCAAGACTATCTGGATCGCTTGGAAAAAGAAGCCATCCTGGAAGCGCTGGAAAAAACCCGTCACAATAAAACCGCAGCGGCAAAGCTGCTGGGCATTACCTTTCGCGCGCTGCGCTATCGGCTCGAACGATTGGGAATTGATTAAGACAGGATTCAGGATTCTCGAATCCTATCGGTCTTTCCCCCGCTTACTCACTACCGTCTTGGCATTCCAAATATGCTCTGAATACTCGCGGATAGTGCGGTCGGAAGAGAATTTCCCCATATTCGCCACATTCAAAATTGCCTTGCGCGTCCACGCATCTTTATCTCGATACAAATGTTCTACCTGTTGTTGGCAGTCGATGTATGAGGCGTAATCGGCGAGCAGCATATAGTGATCGCCATGGTAAGTCAGCGCGTTAAAGATCGGCTTGAAACGGTCGTGATCTTCAGGCGAAAAATAGCCGCTATTGAGCATATCCAGCGCCTGCTTCAACTCGGGATTGCTGTCGTAATAGGTCCACGGGTTGTAGCCGCTGGCGTGTAACTGCGCTACTTCGTCCGCATTCATGCCGAAGATGAAAATATTTTCCGCACCGACTTCGTCGTGGATCTCAACATTTGCGCCATCCATGGTGCCAATAGTCAGCGCGCCGTTGAGTGACATTTTCATATTGCCGGTACCAGAGGCTTCGGTGCCAGCGGTAGAAATTTGCTCGGATAAATCGGCAGCCGGCACGATGTCTTCCGCCGTGGACACGTCGTAATTCGGAATGAACACCACCTTGAGGCGGTCGCCCACCATGGGGTCGTTGTTCACAATATCCGCCACATCGTTGATGAGCTTGATCACGCGTTTCGCCATCTGGTAGCCGGGCGCCGACTTGCCGGCGAAGATCACCACGCGCGGCACGTTGTCGGCACCATTGCGGATGCGGTTATACAGCGTGATCACATGCAGCACATTGAGTAACTGCCGCTTGTATTCGTGGATGCGCTTGATCTGCACCTCGAACAGCGCATCCGGATTGACCTCGATGTGCAGCCGTTCCTTAATCATTTTCGCCAGGCGTACTTTGTTCGCGCGTTTGACCTTAGCAAATTCGGCGCGGAAGTCCGGGTCGTCCGCTAACACGTTCAAGCGTTTGAGCTGGTCCAGATCCTTGGGCCAGGTCTTGCCGATGCGCGAGGTGATGAGTTTGGATAAGCCTGGATTGGCCTGATTCAACCAACGCCGCGGCGTGATGCCGTTGGTCATGTTGACGATCTGATCCGGCCACAGCCGATGGAAATCGGCAAAAATCGTTTCCTTCATGAGCTGCGTATGGATCGCCGCTACGCCGTTCACTTTGTGGCTGCCGACGATCGCCAAATGCGCCATGCGCACGCGCTTGCTACCTAAGTCGTCGATAATCGACATGCGCCGCCACATCGCCTGATCACCCGGATAGCAATGCATCACTTCTTTCAAGAAGCGATGATTGATCTCGTAAATAATCTGCAAATGGCGCGGCAGCACGCGCTCGAACAGCGGTACCGGCCAAGTTTCCAGCGCCTCCGGCATCAGGGTGTGATTGGTATAGGCAAAGGTGCGCTTGGTGATATCCCACGCATGCTCCCACTCCACGC
>JAUXTZ010000148.1 GCA_030681095.1 Burkholderiales bacterium | reverse complement strand
CGCGACGGCGTAATTTGGTACGACGGCAAAATGGTGCCGTGGCGCGAGGCCACCACCCATGTCCTGACCCACACCCTGCACTACGGCATGGGGGTGTTCGAAGGCGTGCGCGCCTATAAAACTGATCAAGGCACGGCGATTTTCCGTTTGAAGGAGCACACCGACCGCTTGTTCCGCTCGGCGCATATCCTCGGTATGAAAATGCCCTACGACAAGCAAACCATTTCGGATGCGCAGCTCGCCTCCGTGCGCGACAACAAGCTCGAATCCGGCTACCTGCGTCCGATGGCGTTCTTCGGCTCGGAAGCCATGGGTATCTCGGCCAAGGCGCTGTCCACGCACGTCATCGTCGCAGCTTGGACCTGGGGTACCTACCTCGGCCAAGAGGCACTGGAAAAAGGCATTCGGGTTAAAACTTCGTCCTTCGCGCGGCATCATGTGAACATCACCATGTGCAAAGCGAAGGCTAACGGCAACTACATGAATTCCATCCTCGCACACCAGGAAGCGGCGCAGGATGGCTATGATGAAGCGCTGTTGCTCGACGTTGATGGTTTCGTCGCAGAGGGTTCGGGCGAAAATGTTTTCATGATTCGCAATGGCAAGCTCTACACACCAGACCTCACCTCGGCATTGGAGGGCATCACCCGCGACACCATTATCACGTTCGCCAATGAAATCGGCCTGCAGGTGATCGAGAAGCGCATCACGCGCGACGAAGTCTATAGCGCCGACGAAGCGTTCTTCACCGGCACCGCCGCTGAAGTGACGCCGATCCGCGAACTCGATAACCGCGCCATCGGCGAAGGCAAACGTGGCCCGGTCACGACTCAACTGCAAACCATGTTCTTCGACTGCGTGAAGGGCAGAGATACCAAACACAAAGACTGGCTCACCTACGTAAAATAAAACTCGCGCAGCGAGTCTAAGTTCCTCTCCCCCGCTTGCGGGGGAGAGTTAGGAGAGGGGGAAATGGGCATGGTAAATTTCAATATCCGGGGTGGCCATTGCCATGCCCGTTAGAGAGGAATGAAGATGGCGGAGACAAAAGAAAATACTCAACGCTACATCGAAATCAGCGCGGAGCAATTGCCCCTGCATTGCCCCACGCCGGAGATGGCACTGTGGAACGCCCATCCGCGCGTGTATTTGCCGATTGAGAAAAAGGGGGAAGCGCTCTGCCCTTATTGCGGCACGATGTACAAACTCAAGGGCGGCCCCATTAGCTCTCATCATTGAAACGATGCTTAAAAACTGACGCGAGCATCCGTTCCTAGCAACACATTTGTGACCAAAATCCTCATCATCGCCCCCGCCTGGGTAGGCGACGCCGTCATGGCCCAGCCGCTGTTCATGTGGCTCAAGCAACGCTTTCCCGATGCAACGATCGACGCCTATGCCCCGCCTTGGGTTGCCAGCGTGTTGCGGCGCATGCCGGAAATCAACGCGGTCATCGACAATCCGTTTGGTCATGGCCAGTTGCGTTTGTTTGACCGAATAAGCGCGGCGCGCAAATTGCGCACGCATCACTACGATCAAGTCATTGTTTTACCCAACTCGCTCAAGTCGGCGCTGATTCCTTTTTTTGCGCGCATTCCCTTGCGCACCGGCTTTGTCGGCGAATTTCGCTATGGCTTGCTGAACGACATGCGCTCACTGGATGAAGCAGCTTATCCCTTGATGGTGGAGCGTTTCGCACTGCTGGCGGAACCACGTGGCCAAACCCTCGCGCGCCCGGTTCCCAATCCGCACTTGAGCAGCAACGAAACACAACAAGCGGCAACGCTGACGAAGCTGGGATTAACCCTGGCGCAACCCGTGATCGCGCTCTGTCCCGGCGCCGAATATGGCCCGGCCAAACGTTGGCCTGCGGCGCATTTCGCCAGCCTGGCGCAAGCGCTGCAACAGCGTGGTTATCAAACATGGCTCATCGGTTCGAATAAGGATCAAGCGATTGGTGCAAGCATCGAGCAAATAAGTAACCACGCCTGCTGCAATTTGTGCGGGCAAACTTCGCTCGATGAGGCAGTAGATTTACTTGGCTGCGCTACGGCCGTGGTCACCAATGATTCCGGTTTGATGCATGTTGCCGCTGCCCTGGATAAACCGCTGGTCGCGATTTATGGCTCCAGCAGCCCGGGTTTTACGCCACCCTTGTCCGACAAAGCGCGCATCGTGAGTCTCAATCTGACATGCAGCCCGTGCTTCAAACGCGAGTGCCCGCTCGGGCACTTGAACTGCTTGCTCAACATCTCACCGAATCAGGTACTGGCCTTGCTTGAACCCAAAAAAACGGCTAAGGGAGCAACCCCTTAGCCGTTATTCGATGGAGCTGTCAGGCGACTTTTTTAGTGCAGGACGCCGGCAAGGTGATGCGTGAAATGAAGGACAAGAATTCGCTATCCTTCTTCGGTTCTTGGTTAAAGCGGATCTCGATCTTGCCGCCCGCCTTTTCTACGAATTGTCGAATCGCATCCATGCCTACGCCCCGGCCGGAAATATCGCTGACATTATCGGCGGTAGACATGCCTGACTGAAAAATCAATTCAGACAATACTTGCGCAGAAACCTCCCCTTTCGCATCCAGCAAACCATTTTTAATCGCACGGTCTTTGAGTTTTCTCACCGCCAAGCCGCGGCCATCATCCGAAATGGAAAGCACAACCTGGTCGTTTTCCTCGCTGACTTTGACGGTGATGGTTCCAAAGTCCGGCTTGCCGCTCGCTTTCCGTTCCTCGGTCGTTTCTAGGCCATGATCGATCGCATTGCGGAAGCTGTGCGTAAACACGTTCTTGATGACCGGCCCGATATCCTGGACGAATCGAATATTGTGATCTTCGATAACGACATGGGGCGCAGACTTACCCAACTGCTGGGCCAGTTCGGGCATGGAACGGATAATCGCGTCCAACAGTGATTCCATAGACTCAGTGCCGATGGCGCTGGTCACCGCTTTGACGTCCTTGAGCGCCTTGCGCAAACTATTGACGTCTTGATCGTTAAAGTTGTCGAGAATGAGCTTGAGTTTTTCGAGCAGGCCCTCCTCAACAAACATGCCTGCGGTGGTATTGCCAGCGAGCTTTTCTTTGTAGATGGTTTCGTAAGTCTGCACCAGCCGGCGGGTTTCTTTCAGTTCGGCCAACATCTTTTCCTTATCCCAAGCCGCCGCACCTTGCTTACGCATTTCATCGTAAGTGCTCTCCGCCGCATGGGCCACATCTGTAATCGCGGTAAACCCATAGGTGCGCGCGTTACCTTTAATAGTGTGCATATTGCGGAAAAGCGTGGCGATCGTTTCGGTGGAGGGTTCGCTGGTTCCCAAAATGAGCTGCTCATTCTCATCGGCGAAACGGTAGGCGTCTCTCACAAAGGAAACGAATTTTTCGGCGGCGACAGCCAAGATCTGTCCGATAACATCAAGCTCCCATTTTTGCTTCTCGGCTTCGGCCTGCAAGCCGCGCAGATCGGTCACATCGCGCACCGTGACCATCAATTTTTCGATGCTACCGGATTCGCTGAGAATCGGATCCCAATCGAGCTCCATGATCTTCGTCTTGCCATTTGGCATGGTCTTGGTGAATTCCTTGACCAGGCAATGGCGGTTGAAGTCGAACATCATCTCGTCCTCGCCGAGAATCGCATCCAGCGCCGCCGAAATCTGTGACAAGGCGTTGCCGCCGAGGGCGGTATTGGTGAAAAGGAGATCCATTACACCTGCATTGGCGATATTTTTCGACTCGACGATACTCTCCAGAAAAGCGGAGTACTCAGGATGAATCTTTCCGCCAGGCAAGATGGTGAAAATACCCTGGTGCATGTTTTGCATCATATTATTGATGTCGTTGGTTTTCTGCCGCAACTGCGCGGTGCGTTCTTCGACTTTTTGCTCCAGTGTCCGGTTTTGCTCCTCGATGACATGCAGCATCTGAATATTCTTGAAGCTAACCACGGCCATGCGGGCAAGTGTTTGCGCGAACTCCTGATCAGAATCACTGAATTTGACTTGTCCAACATGACCACAAAAGTTCATCACACCAAAGATGTCTTCATTGTCGAGCATCGGCACACTGACGATGGCGCGGGGGGAAGTATCATCGCCCGGTTTTGCTTCGAATGGCTCGCCTTTAGACGTATCGGGGATGTAAATAATATGCCTTTCTTTTGCGGCCAAGCCGGCGATCCCTTCACCTAATTTAAACGTCCGCGCGGTGCG
>JAUXTZ010000138.1 GCA_030681095.1 Burkholderiales bacterium | reverse complement strand
GCTCATGTCGCGCGTATCCACCAGCATGGCAGACGCATTGCGAATGCCGACGCGTTTCATGCGCGCTACATAGGATTTGATATGGCGCTCGAGCAGCTTTTGTTGCTTGAGATCGAGCGTGGTCATGATGCGCGATGTTGGGGATTGTCCGGGGCGCGGCTCCACCAAAATGCTGTTGACGAAATGCGGCGCTTGAAACGGCAGTTGCGCGATGTCGCGCGTCAGCACCGGCGTCTTGATCAACTCGGCTTGCTCGCGTGCATCCGGATGGCTTTTCACCCAAGCGTCGAATAAGCGATTGCGCGCGTCGGCCAAGGCGCGGTTCATGTTCACGCCCGGCGCGCGGCGCACTGGGCTTTGCGGAATCACCGCCAGGGTTAACGCTTCGCCCAGCGTGAGATTGTTGGCGGGCTTGCCCAAATAGATTTGGCTCGCCGCCCCCACGCCTTCGATGTTGCGGCCATAGGGCAGCAGATTGAGATAGGCCTCGAAAATCTCAGGCTTGCTGTAGGTTAACTCCAGTTGAATCGCGCGCGCGATCTGCGCGAGCTTGCCGGGAAAGCTGCGCGAGTGCAGCCGATAATGCAGGCGCGCCACTTGCATGGTGATGGTGGAGCCGCCGATACGACGCGGCCCGGCGACATAGGTATCCCACGCCGCGCGCACGATGGAAATTGGATTCACGCCAAGGTGGAAATAAAAATAACGGTCCTCGTGCAACAGCACCGCTTGCTTGATCTCGGGCGCAATATCCTTCAGCGGCAGCCATTGCCGGTAGGTATCGTCGCGTGCCAAGGTCAGGCGCAGCAAGCGCCCTTCGGCATCGTACACCGCGGTGGAAGACGAATAGTGCTTGGCGAACGGCTTGCCCGGCAGGATATAAGGCGCGATCTTGAACAGCAGCAAGCCGAGCACGGCAAGCGTTAGCCAGCGCCGCTTGCCCTGCCAGAACACATTTCGGAAGCGCCGCTTGGGCATTCCGTCATTCATAAAAAACACCTGTGATGTAGGGCGTCAATAAGCGCAGCGCATTGCACCAAATTCAGCCACCCGGCGCAATGCGCGTTGCTTATTGCGCCCTACGCGATTCGACCTTTTCAACGATCAACTTGCCGCCCAAAGACCGCGCTTGAACCGTGCGGTCGTACATCGATTCGCCGAAAGTCGGTGGCACAACATAGGTGCCGACGTTGGTGGCCTTGATCTTGTACACGAATTCCTTCACATCGGCGCCGATGGTGCCGTACAACACCACGCGGTCTTCGCGCACATCGGCGTACTCGATCACCCAAGTGGATTTGGCCGAGCCTACTGGTGGCCGCCAACTATCCACTGGCGCGGCACCGGTTGAATTATCTTCACCCTCACCCTCGCCTTCTGCACTCTCCGCACGCGGACCCGGTTGCTGCGCCTGCGCGCCGGTGCTGGTGATGGGGTCGAGCACCACTTCGAAACCGCCGGGCAGCAAATCCACGACCGCGATGTTGTTGTGCGTTATACCGCCGATCGAGCGCAGCTTCACGTGCACCTCGATTTCATCGCCCAGCTTCACGCTCTTCAGCGGCTTGCCGGCCAGATCGGTGTACTCGCGTGTGACTTCGAGGCCATTTTTAATATCCTGAGTCGGCAATTTCGTATCGAAGCCGGCTTGCGTCATGAGATAGAACGCGCCGATCTTGCTGTCGCTAGTAAAGCGCAGCTTGGCCGCGTCCGGGGTGAAATTCACCGTCGGAAATAAACCACCCGGCAGCGGCAACACGCGCTCCTGACCTTTCGCCAGTATTTCGCTGATGCCGTACTTGGCGATTTCCCCTATGCCGACTGCACTGGCATAGGCATCCAGCGCCAGAATCGCGTAGGACGAAGACAGGGTGTTGTAGTGGCCGCGCGCGATCTGGTTGACCATGCTTTCCAATCCCTTGGGGTCGAGATTTTTCAGGCGCTCGGGGAAATGCCGCGCCAACAGATACAGCACTTGGCTATCGCGGATCAGCGGGTCGTAATAGTGCGCATAGTCGGATTTCACCTGCTCGCCGAACGGCACGCCAGCGGCCAGGCTGTTGGCCATGCGTTCCTGGCGCAGCAGCTTGTAGGTCGCGGCCAGATACATGGTGGCGCTATCCTTCTTCCACTCTTTTGGATACTGCGTCTCCAAGCGTTTCTGCAAGCTGGCCGCATACGGCGTGGTGACGATGCCGGTGCGCGTCAGCACATAGATGGCATAGGCGCGGGTGCGCTCATCGGCCAGCGAGCTGCCGTCGCGCTGCGCGAGCTGCGTCAGATAGTTTTTGCTGTTCTCCAGCATATCCGGCGGCACGACGTAGCCGCGCTCGCGTGCTTCGATCAAGTAGTGCGTCGCATACACCGAGACAAAATCCACCACCGTGGTATTGGCCGCCCACAGGCCAAAGCCGCCCTCGGCATTTTGCCGCGCACGCAAAGTGGCGATGATGCTGGCCAACGCCTTATCCGCCGTGGCCGAGGTATGGCCGAACTCGGGACGACTCTTAAGTATCGTCGCCGGCACTGCTTGGCTCACCAACTGCTCGGTGCAGCCGTAAGGATATTTCTCCAGATAACTCGCCAAGCCATGCGCCAAGTTGAGCGGCAGCGGCGAGATGCTGGCCCTCTGCGTGCGGTATTCGGCATGCAGTTGGCGCGTGACCGGCAACTCAATCTTCCCATTCTGCAAGCGGCCGGCGCTGAGCGTGGTCATAAAGGGCACGGCCGGGCGCACGCTGAGATCGGTCTCGCGCTTGCCGGAATATTTGCCGCGCGTCGCAACAAAAGTCAGATTAGCCGAGCCGAGCTGATTCAGCGCGCGCACTTTAAACACCGCGCTCGCTTCGCGCATTTCGCTGATCTTGAGCGTGACGCGCGCCGATCCGATGACTTGCAAAGCGGGCGCGGTCTTCAGCTCCAACTGCACCTCGGCATCTTTGCCCGAGCCGGTAATATTGTTGGCCACGCTGACCGAGACATCGAACTCATCGCCGGGCGTCACAAAGGTAGGCACATTCGGGTTGAGCACAAAATCGCCGCGAATCTGCGCCCGGCGCTCACTCGTGCCGATGGAATCTGCCGCGACCGCAACCGCCATCACGCGCAGCGTGCCGTTGAAATAATCCGGCACGTTATACACCAACTCCTGCTCTTTCGGCCCCGCTTCGATAATGCCGGACCAGAAGGCGACCGGCTTTTCGCGCTTGCGCTTGAAGGGGTTGAGGTTCTTGCCCAAGGCGCCCTCCTGATCGCCGCCCGGCGCCGACAGCGCCATCAGCCGTTTAAATTCAGGCAGGATCAAATCCAATATTTGCGAGGTGCGCACTTCCAACGCGCGCTTCTGGAAAAAATAGCCGAGCGGGTCCGGCGTCTTGTAGCGCGCGACTTGCAGGATGCCTTCATCCACCGCATACACGACGATTTTGGCTGGGCGATCAGTTTTGTAACGGATACGGTAGGGCTGTCCCGGCTTCGCCAGATCGGGGCTCACCACGCTGACTTGCGTGGTGCGCTTGGCGCGGCTCACCGAGAATGGCGCTACACCGTAGGACAGCGGACTCATGAAAATTTCTTCGGAGTTGATGCTGCGCACGAAGGCCACCGACACATAGCCGTTGCCTTCCAACTCGGCCGGGAGTTTGATTTTCTGCACCGAAGCGGTGGTGGTGGTTTTGAACCACTTGTAGCTATACACCCGCTCGCGCTCGATGGTGATCAGGCCATAACCGACATACGGCGCCTTGATTTGCAGCTCGATGTCTTCGCCCGCGCTGTAGTCGGGTTTGCTGAGTTTCAGCTGCAACTCGGCATTCTTTTCCAGCGAGCGGGTGAGGTTGGCGTGACCGGCAATGGTAAATTCGATACGGTTTAATTCGGTATTGCCCGCATCGCGAATCACCCAAGAGAAGTCACCGGCTTTATCAGTAGGAATTTTTAACGGTAAACCCTTGCTCGAAATATTGAGCGGCTCATCACTCAGCTTTATTTCCTTCAGCTTGGATTCGTATTTGAAAGTGCCGTTGTCCTGCTTGATCAGCACCGACACATAGCGCCGTTCGATCAACTGCAAGCTCAATTTGGTGACTTCGATTTTCTTCGTCTCGGGATTGATCGCGATCAACTCAACCACGCGCTTGGCGTTTTTGTTGATGTACTGCAAATCGCCATCGGCTTTATAACCGACAAGATAGGGCAAGGGCGACACCAGCACGGCGGCTTCGGCTGCCACGCTGCGCCCGCCTTCGGCTTCGAAGCCTTGGGCATTGAAGCGCAGACGATAAGTAGCCTTGGCAAAGCGCTGCAAATTCAAATCGAATTCGGCCTCGCCTTTTTCGTTGGTGGTGGCATCGGGCAGCGGCTCGTTATAGCCGTCCTTGGCGCGCAGCGGATCGTAAAAGTGGTAATCCACATACGAGGCAAAGCTGGGGTAGGCCGGGAACAAGCCGATGCTCGCGCTCACGCGGCGATTCACCGCAGGCGTGCCGAATAGATTAGCGAGCGACACCAGACCTTTCAGATTCTCCGGCGACACCCAACCTTCGACACGCTCGGCCGACAGGTGCGCGGTGATTTTCATGCGGTCGGGCAAGAACTCTTGCACCCGCACCGTGGTCGAGCCGAGCAGCCCTGCGATCTGTTTGTCCTTCACGATATACACGTTGAAGGTGTAGGTGCCGGTGGGCGAGGTGTCCTGCGTGGTGTGGGTGATCTCTTCGAAGCCGCTCGCGGATAAACGCAGCTTCTGCCGCTTCACCGGCAGGCCGCGCGCGTCGAGCACTTCCACTTCGAGCGGCACGCCTTCGAGGCTGGTTTTCCAGTCGGCGGGTTTCACGATCAGCCC
This sequence comes from Burkholderiales bacterium, assembly GCA_030681095.1. Taxonomy (GTDB): domain Bacteria; phylum Pseudomonadota; class Gammaproteobacteria; order Burkholderiales; family Thiobacteraceae; genus RBG-16-58-11. The sequence continues at coordinate 2,557 of JAUXTZ010000138.1, read as the reverse complement.
GACGCGAATTTCATCGCCCGGCCGATACAGTCCACGATCGGAGAAGAGATACGCGGCGAGACGATCGCCTTTGACGCTGCTGCCCACGCCGCCGATATCGAAGCGCGACATCGAGAGCTGCCGGTCGCCGCGATTGAAGGGCAGGAAGGATAAATCATTGCCCTTCTGCACCAGATACAAAGTTGGCGCTTGCTCACGCACAAAGCTTGCCAGTGTCGGCAATGACGCATGGCCGTTGGCATCGGTAAGGGCTGCGACCACGGGCTGGCCATTCTTGCCCAGCACTTCTATTTTCGCGCCGGCTACCGGCTCGCCGGTATAAATCGATTGCACGAACACATCGTGGCTGCCATCGAGCGCATCCTTGACCAGCACGCCGAGATCAGTGACCAGGATCAAGCGGCGATCGTTAACGCCGCTCGCTTGCTTGCCTTCACGGTCATAGGCTTCGGCTTTCAGCAGGAACAAGCCGCGCCGATTGTCCTTATCCAGATAGCGCGACAAATCGAAACCGTGATACTGCGTTTTGCCAGACGCCACTTTATCGAGCACACGCAATTCATTGAAACGCTCGGTGATATTGTCTTCGCCGAAACGGTCATTTTCGAATTGCGGATTTTTGAAATCGCCATAGCTCTGCGTCAGCAGGTGTTGAATTTGGCTCGGCACCACGCGCCCGATCTCGAATTTTATCGCTTCAATATCGCGTGAATAGAGCGAGACTTTCTTCTCGCCGCTCAGGCTCAAAATCGCGCCGTCGTAGAGAATCTTGAGCTCTTTGGGGAAGGCCGGCACTTGCATCACAGTTTCATATTCTTTGGCCATCACATAGCCGCCAAACGACTTGATGCCTTTTTTCACCCGCACATGCACAAAGCGTCCCGGCTCGGCTTGATATTTGTAGCTATGCAAGGTGGCGTAATCGGCTTCTGTCGCAATCGTGGCTAACTTCAGTGGTGTGGCCAGCTTCAACACCTCGGGTCCGACCTCACGCGCCGACCAATGATGCGGATGTTTACGTTCGGTCTCCTTGGCGTCCGGGCGGTATAGCGGCAGTACGTGGGCAGTGACCGCGCCCGCCAACTCCTTCGCCTCGACCCCGGTGGTGGTTTCCAGCACGAACACCTGCTCCGGCTCAAAGCGATCGTTGCGCGCCAGCGAGAGCTGCGTGCCGCTGATACGGAAAAAATTAAACACGCCGGGGATGGCAACTTCACGTTCCAGCTTGCTGCTGGTGGCCGGGCCGCCGCGTGCTGCGCGAATCCCGCTATCGACCTTCAATAGCATCGCGGAATCTTTTTCCGGAATGGCCACGGGGTCGGAGTGGATGTAGGCGCTGAGCTTGTTTTTGTCGAAAGTGATATGCGCCGGGTAGGTTGCGCCGCCCAAGCCGAGGATGCCAGCCGCCTGATCCTTCATGCGCAGCGTGACGCGCTTTTCGAAATCCGCGCTATCGACCGGATGCGTGAAGCTGACCGTCGCCACGATTTTCTTCAGCTTGGGATCGCTTGGGTCTTGATAAAACTCGGTCTGCGTCAGCGCCGCCTCGAACGGCGCGCTTCTAAAACTCAGCTCGTATTGATCGAGCGTAACATGGCTTGCGACCAGGCCTTTTTTCGGCAACGACAGCTTGTACTCCATGCCCACCGGCCAATCCACGCGCGGTGTAAACACCAGGGTTTTGTCGTCCTGCCAGGCCCATGCGCCCTCCATGCTGGGCGTCATTCTGATTTTAGGCGTGATGACTTTGCCGATTTTATCCAGCGGTGCGGCGGAGCCTTTGAAATGAATGACCAGCGGCGCGGTGATCCACTTACCCTCCACCAGTTGCGTCAGCGCGGGGCTGACCGCATGCACGTTGGTCTCGACCGGTTTGGGCCGACTCTTGTACCAATTCACCCCCGCCGCCAAGCTCGCTCCGATCAGCAAAATAGCCAATCCGCGCAGTAATGCCAGCCGGCGATGGGTGTCGCACCAGCACGCAAACGCCAGCGTTTTTTGACTAAGCCATTGCATCCACCACGGCGTCTGCCAGCTCATCCCGAACAGAATTTGCAGCCACGCGGCGATGAGTTCAAGCAACCAGACAACGCCGTCTTTTAGTGCGTGGATGAGTTTAAGCATGGTGAAGCTCCCTATTATTTTTAAAATAATGCACGGTCATTGTTCGCCATGTTTAGGGAAACTACCTGACAAAGTGCGGATAGATTCTGGCAAAGTTCAGGCAGGCACCGCCATCCCCTTCACCACGGCGGGCCGCAACGAGATACGTTCGAACCAAGCTTTGACGTGGGGGAAATCCACCAGATTCACGCCATGCCATTCGTAGCGCGCGACCCAAGGATAGGTCGCGATATCGGCAATGGAATACTCGCCCGCAAGATATGGCGCTTCGGATAGGCGTTGATCGAGCACGCCATAGAGACGGCGTGTTTCCGTGGTGAAGCGCTCGATGGCATACGGCACCGCTTGCGGCGCGAATTTTAGAAAGTGATGCGCTTGGCCGAACATCGGCCCCACGCCACCCATTTGAAACATCAACCATTGCAGGGTGAGA
>JAUXTZ010000131.1 GCA_030681095.1 Burkholderiales bacterium | reverse complement strand
ACTGGGCTGGTGGTGTAGCAGATCGCACCTTCGGCATGCTTGCCGGCTTTTTTCACAGCTTCGATCGAGACGCGCATGTTGCGCAGGTCATTCATCGCATCGAAAATGCGGAACACGTCCACACCGTTGTCGGCGGATTTTTGGACAAATGCGCGCGCCACATCATCCGGGTAGTGACGGTAGCCGAGCAGATTCTGACCTCTGAGCAGCATTTGAATGCGCGAATTGGGTAGATGCTTGCGCAACGTTTTGAGGCGCTCCCAAGGATCTTCGCGTAGGAATCGCACACAAGCGTCAAAAGTGGCGCCGCCCCAGGCTTCAATCGACCAGAAACCGGCGCTGTCGAGCTTAGGCAAAATGGGAAGCATGTCATCCAAACGCATGCGCGTCGCGATCAATGATTGATGGCCGTCGCGCAACACGAGTTCGGTAATATGGATCTTAGGCATTTTTCTTACTCAAAAAATTTCGTTGGAACTATTTAAAAAAAGGCTAACTACAAACCTTCATGCGCTGCAATCGCGCTGGCAATCGCGGCCGCTAATAAATCTTTGTGGCGCGGGGTGTCATACTCAATCAATTCGGGGTGCATCTCCACGAAACTGGTATCGAAGCGGCCATCCCGAAATTCTTGATTCTGCAATATCTCCAGGTAATACGGAATAGTCGTTTTGACGCCATACACCGTCATATCGTTCAAGGCACGCCGACCTCGCGCGATCACGCCTTCCCAAGACAGATTCCACACCGTGAGCTTGGCGCACATCGAATCGTAGTAGGGCGGAATCACATAGCCGGTATACATCGCCGCATCGATCCGCACACCAGGGCCACCCGGCGCATAGTAACGCGTGACGCGGCCAAAGCTGGGCAGAAAGTCGTTCTTCGGGTCTTCTGCGTTGATGCGGAACTCCATCGCGAAGCCGCGATAGCTTACGTTAGCCTGTTTATATTGCAACGGCAGGCCGCTGGCGATGCGAATCTGCTCCTGTACGATATCCACACCGGTGATGGTCTCGGTCACGGTGTGTTCCACCTGCAGCCGGGTATTCATCTCCATAAAATAGAACTGATTGTCCGAATCGAGTAGGAATTCGATGGTGCCGGCATTGACGTACTTCACCGCCTTCGCCGCCTGCACCGCGAGCTTGCCGATATAGTTGCGTTGTAATTCGGTGAGTTGAGGCGAGGGCGCGATTTCGATCAGCTTCTGGTTGCGGCGCTGGATCGAGCAATCGCGCTCATATAAATGAATGACATTACCCTGGCTATCGCCCAGCACCTGGACTTCGATGTGGCGTGGATTGACCACCGCCTTTTCCAGGAACACTTCCGGCTTGCCGAATGCTTTGCTCGCCTCGGACACCACGCGGTCGTAATTCTTGAGCAACTCCTCCTCAGAATTGCAGCGCCGGATACCGCGCCCGCCGCCGCCGTTGGTGGCTTTGAGCATAACCGGGTAGCCAATTTTCTTGGCTAACAGCACCGCTTCATCGACTGAAGCCAAGTTGCCTTCGGAGCCGGGGATGACCGGGATGCCGGCCTTAATCATGGCTTTGCGTGCAGCGATCTTGTCGCCCATCTGGCTAATGACGGAAGCGTCCGGACCGATGAATTTAATGCCGCGCCGAGCACAAATCTCCGCGAGTTGCGGGTTTTCCGACAAAAAACCATAGCCGGGGTGCAGTGCATCGCAGCCGGAAGCAACAGCGAGATTCACGATATTATGTGCGTTGAGATAGCCCACGACCGGATCAGCGCCCAGGTTGTAGGCTTCATCGGCTTTTTTAACGTGCAGCGCATGGCGGTCGGCGTCGGCGTAGATCGCGACCGATTTAATTCCCATCTCGGAGCACGCACGCACGATGCGTACCGCGATCTCCCCCCGATTGGCCACTAAGATTTTCTTGAACACGCGTAAACTCTGATTTCAAATGGGGTTTTGACAGCGAAAGCTCAAAATTGTATCATGCGCGCCTCATGTCTGAACAGGTCGTAAGCGATCCGCTGAAGTTTGCACGAGGGCGGCAAAGCCTGGAGGGTAATCTTTCGGTTGCCAGCATGGTCAGATTGAAAGATTTCTTGGCATCCGAAGCGGGGAAAATTGAATATCGGCTGACGGGTTATCTGAATGAAGAAGGTGAACCGAGCCTGCGTTGCCAAGTCAGCGGCACCTTACAAATGATATGTCAGCGCTGTTTGGAACCGATGAATTATGCGCTGCAGGTAGATGCGGTATTGCTGCTCACTAACGATGCGCAATTGTTGCAAGACGATAATCCGGAAGCACCAGACCGGATATTGGCACAACAAGATTTGCCGGTGGCAGACTTGGTGGAAGAGGAAATCCTGCTGGTGTTGCCGATGGCGCCGCTGCACCCGGTAGGGGAATGCAAAGCCAGCGCCGGATTAAGTGAAACCGGGAAACTTCATCCGTTCGCCGCTTTGGCACGGTTGAAGTCCGATAAAGAATGATTGATTAAGGAGTTAGAAACATGGCTGTTCAACAAAACAAGAAATCCCCGTCGAAGCGTGGCATGCACCGTTCGCACGACTTCCTGACCAACCCGCCGCTAGCCGTCGAACCCGCTACGGGTGAGGTTCATATGCGTCATCACATCAGCCCCAGCGGTTACTATCGTGGCAAAAAAGTGATGAAAGCCAAAGGCGAATAAGTTTTTTTCCTGCTGGTGCAGCCTGCGCTAGCGAATCAATGGACATAACTGTTGCAATTGATGCCATGGGGGGTGATTACGGCCCCCATGTGACGGTTCCCGCCGCGCTCGCGGTGCTTGACCACGACCCTGCGGTCAATATCATCCTGGTCGGTCTGCGCGACGTTTTGGAGGCTGAATTAGTCGCCCACAAGCGTACGGTCGGCCCTCGCCTACGCATCCATGAAGCTACCGAAGTGGTCACCATGGATGACCCGCCCGCGATTGCTATGCGTAGCAAAAAAGACTCCTCAATGCGGGTCATGATCGATTTGGTGAAATCGGGCGAAGCCCACGCAGCAGTGAGCGCCGGTAATACAGGCGCACTGATGGCGATTTCACGCTTCGTATTAAAAACCCTGCCGGGTGTTGATCGCCCGGCAATTTGCACCGTGCTACCCAGTTTGAAAGGCCGCGCTTACGTGCTCGACTTGGGGGCGAATGTGGATTGCACGGCCGAACATTTACTGCAATTCGCCATAATGGGCGCGATGTTGGCCTCCGCCGTAGAAAATAATCCCCGGCCGAGCGTCGGCCTGCTGAACATCGGCTCGGAAGCCATCAAAGGTAACGATGTAGTGAAACAAGCCGCCGAACTGCTGCGCCAGAGCCATCTGCGCTTTCACGGTAATGTGGAAGGGGATGACATCTACAAAGGCACTACCGATGTGGTGGTATGTGATGGTTTCGTCGGTAATGTTGCACTGAAAGCCTCCGAGGGATTGGCGCAGATGATGGGTACTTTCCTGCGCGAGGAATATCAGCATGGTTTGTTTTCGAAATTAGCCGCCGCTATTTCCTGGCCGGTGCTAAAGCGCTTCAAGCAGCGCGTCGATCATCGACGCTATAACGGCGCGAGTTTGCTGGGCCTGCGCGGCATCGTGATCAAAAGTCATGGCAGCGCCGACAGCTACGCCTTACAATTTGCCATCAACCGCGCCATCGAGGAATGCCGGGGCGGCGTGCTACGCCGCATCACCGAGCAGATGGCGATCGAACATCCCCAACAGGCCGCATGACCTACGCACGCATTATCGGCACCGGCAGCTATCTGCCCGCACACATTCTGACCAACGCCGACTTGGAAAAGCGCGTTGAAACAACGGATGATTGGATCGTCGCACGCACCGGCATTCGCGAGCGGCATATAGCCGCGGAAAATGAGCTCACCAGCGATCTCGCGCTGCATGCGGCGCGCGCCGCCTTGGAAGCGGCGGGCATCGAGCCGAATCAAGTCGATTTACTCGTACTCGCCACCACTACGCCCGATTTCGTTTTCCCCAGCACGGCATGCTTGGTGCAGCAAAAACTCGGTATCACCAACGGCTGCCCGGCATTCGATCTGCAAGCGGTGTGCAGCGGTTTTGTTTATGCGCTGGCCACCGGCGAGCAATTCATCCGTTCCGGCCAATGCAAAAACGTATTGGTGATCGGGGCCGAAACCCTGTCCCGTATCACCGATTGGGATGACCGTTCGAATTGCATTCTGTGGGGCGATGGCGCGGGGGCGGTGGTATTACAGGCGTCGGATACGCCCGGCATCATTTCCACGCATTTGCACGCGGATGGCCGGCATGAGGCGCTGCTTAAAGTACCCGCCGGACCCTCGGCGGGCTATGCCAAAAAAACCGCGATCCAGATGGAAGGCAACGCCGTATTCAAAATGGCGGTGAATACCCTGGATGCCATCGTCGATGAAACTTTGGCCGCGAATGGCATGCAAAAAAGCCAGATTGATTGGCTGGTGCCGCATCAGGCCAATATCCGCATCATCCAGGCCACAGCCAAAAAGCTCGGCATGAGCATGGAGCGCGTGGTCGTCACAGTGGACACGCACGGCAACACCTCCGCTGCTTCTATTCCTTTGGCGCTCGACACCGCAGTACGCGATGGACGCATCAAGCGCGGCGAAACAGTGTTAATGGAAGCATTCGGCGGCGGCTTTACTTGGGGTTCCGTGTTAGTGCGGTTCTAAAAGGTTTCTTTGAGATGAAATTTGCATTTGTTTTTCCCGGCCAAGGTTCACAATCGGTGGGCATGATGGCCGGATTCGATGGGCTCCCGATCGTGCGCGATACGTTCGCCGAAGCTTCTGACATCCTCAAACAAGACTTCTGGGCCCTGGTGACCCAGGGTCCGGCTGAAGTACTGAACCAGACCGTCGACACCCAGCCGGTGATGCTCACCGCAGGCATCGCCGTCTATCGCGCCTGGCGCGAAATGGGCGGCACAGTGCCGAGCGTCATGGCCGGACATAGTTTGGGGGAATATAGCGCCCTCACTGCGGCGGGTGCGATCAGCTTCGCCGATGCGCTGCCGCTGGTGCGGTTTCGCGCTCAAGCGATGCAGGAAGCGGTGGCCGAAGGCGTCGGGGCAATGGCCGCCATTCTTGGTCTGGACGATGAAGCGGTGAAAGCTGTGTGTGCCGAAGCCGCAGAGAATGAGGTGCTTGAAGCGGTGAATTTCAACTCGCCAGGCCAAGTCGTAATTGCCGGCAATAAGGCCGCGGTCGAACGCGGCATGGCCTTAGCCAAGGCAAAAGGCGCCAAACGCGCGCTGCCCCTGCCAGTATCGGTACCGTCGCATTGCGCATTGATGCAGCCTGCCGCAGACCGGCTGGCGCAATACCTTGAAACCGTTAGCGTCGTCCGCCCCAAGGTGCCCGTCCTGCAAAATGCCGATGTGGCCAGTTTTGATGACCCAGTAGCGATCAAGGCTGCGCTAGTGAAACAATTGCATTGCCCGGTGCGCTGGGTCGAAACCATCGCCCACATGGCGCAAGACGGCGTGCAACTTGCTGCCGAATGTGGTCCCGGCAAAGTACTGCTTGGCCTCAATAAGCGTATCGCCACAGAAATGATGCAATATGCACTGACTGAAAAGCCTTCATTTGAAGATCTAATAACTATTACTAATCAATAATATATAGATTGAACTTAATTTTATTTATTAAGGTAATAATCGGGTGATTTTTATCTTAATCCTTTGGAGGAATAAGCATGCTGCAAGGTCAAATCGCCTTAGTCACCGGCGCTAGTCGTGGCATCGGTCAAGCGTGCGCCTTGGAGTTGGGGCGCCAAGGTGCGGCGGTGATTGGCACCGCTACCAGCGAAAACGGCGCGCAAGCCATCAGTCTGTACCTGGCCGACAATCAAATCAAAGGCGTCGGGATCAAGCTCAATGTGAATGACGCGGCCGAGATCGAACAGGCCATGGTGACCATCCGCGCTCAATTCGGAGAAGTCTCCATCCTGGTCAACAACGCCGGCATCACGCGCGACAACTTACTCATGCGCATGAAAGACGCGGAGTGGGATGACATTATGGAAACCAACCTGAAGTCAGTTTTCCGCATGAGCCAGACCGTATTGAAAGCGATGATGAAGGCGCGCCAAGGGCGCATCATCAGCATCGCCTCCGTGGTGGGATCGATGGGTAATGCCGGACAAACCAACTACGCTGCCGCCAAAGCAGGCATCATGGGCTTCTCTAAATCGCTTGCGCGTGAGATCGGCAGTCGCAACATTACCGTCAACTGCGTAGCGCCCGGCTTCATCGACACCGATATGACGCGCGCCTTGGGCGATACCCAGCGCGAAGCACTGGTGGGTCATATTCCACTCGGACGCTTGGGACAAGTAGACGATATCGCAGCTGCGGTCGCTTTCCTGGCTTCGCCCAAAGCGGGCTATATCACGGGCGTCACACTCCATGTCAACGGCGGCATGTATATGGAATGAAACGACTTATTTGTCGTTTGGTTGGCGGCCTTATTTTTTGGTAGAATACCGCCGCTTTTCTACTACACCGAAAGAAGGGGAATTAGATGGAAAACGTTGAACAACGCGTAATGAAAATCGTTGCCGAGCAATTGGGCGTCAACGAAACCGAAGTGAAAAGCGAATCCTCTTTTGTGGATGACTTGGGCGCAGATTCGCTCGACACTGTTGAGTTGGTGATGGCGCTTGAAGAAGAATTTGACTGTGAAATTCCGGATGAAGAAGCCGAGAAAATCACCACGGTCAAACAAGCTGTTGACTACGTCTCTGCCCACCCCAAGTAACAGACTCTTCTTCTCCCACTACAATTTGGAGTCAGTTTGTCCAGACGCAGAGTAGTCGTCACGGGGCTCGGCATTATCTCGCCGGTCGGCAATACGGTAGATGAGGCCTGGGCTAATATCGTGGCCGGAAAGTCCGGTATCACCCGGATTACCAAATTCGATGCAAGCGCCTTTGCTTCCCAGATCGCCGGGGAAGTTAAGGGCTTCGACGCGACGCAATATCTCTCCCCCAAGGAAGCGCGGCGGATGGACATTTTCATCCACTACGGCATCGCGGCGGGCATGCAGGCTATTAAGGATGCCGGTCTGGAAGCCAAGCCGCAGGATGCGGAACGCATCGGTATCAATATCGGCTCCGGCATTGGCGGCCTGCCTTTCATTGAGGACATGCATAAGGAATATCTCGCGAATGGCCCACGCCGGATATCGCCATTCTTTATCCCGGCGTCGATCATCAACATGATCTCGGGCAATCTGTCGATCATGTATGGCTTCCAGGGCCCCAATCTGGCGTGCGTCAGCGCGTGCGCTACCGGCAACCACAGCATTGGTGAATCGGCTCGGCTGATTGAGCACGGTGACGCAGATGTGATGATCGCCGGCGGCTCAGAATCCTGCGTATGCCCCTTAGCCGTTGGCGGCTTCGCCTCGGCGAAAGCGCTTTCCACGCGCAATGATGATCCGGCGACCGCCAGCCGCCCGTGGGATACCGGACGTGACGGCTTCGTGCTGGGCGAGGGCGCGGGGGTCGTGGTGCTGGAAGAATACGAACGCGCTCGTGCCCGCGGCGCGAAAATTTACTGTGAGCTCGCCGGTTACGGCATGAGTTCCGACGCTTACCACATGACGGCGCCCCTGGAAGATGGCTCAGGTGCCGCACGCGCTATTCGCAATGCAATGCAAAGCGCTGATTTGCGTGCCGAGGACATCCAGTACATCAATGCACATGGCACCTCCACCCCCTTGGGCGATATTGCCGAGACCAAGGCGGTGAAGCTGTTTTTCGGCGATCACGCCAAAAAGCTGGCCGTCAGCTCCACCAAGTCGATGACCGGTCACTTGTTAGGCGCGGCAGGGGGGATTGAAGCCGTGTTCACCGTATTGGCGATCCGCGATCAGATCGCGCCACCTACGGCCAATCTAGCCGAGCAAGATCCAGCCTGCGATCTAGATTATGTGCCGAACACCGCACGCAAAATGAACATCGATGCCGCCTTGTCCAATTCCTTTGGCTTCGGCGGCACCAACGCGACTCTCGTATTTAAAAAAGTATAACGGCGGGGCAGAGGGATATGCCCTTTAGCAGCCTGCCTTACCCCGTCGATCTGTTCCGGCTCCATGCCGCCCAGCCAGTTCGCTACCCTTTTTTTCTGCAAACTTCGGGCGGAACGCCTGGCTGGGATATTCTGTTTGCGTTCCCAGAGCGTCAGATCATTCAACGCCTGGGCCAGCCCGGCTCTTTTTTTGAGCAACTCGACACTGCTTGGCAGGCAGAGCACAGCGCACATGACCCTGATAGCAAGGCAAGTTGGCTGCCATTCCACGGCGGCTGGTTTGTGTATCTCGGTTATGAGTTGTTGCATGAAATCGAAGCCAGCGTCCCGCCACGCGACCTGCGATCCGATTTCCCCGTTGGCTTCGCGGCTCGCGTGCCGGCAGCCATCATGGTTGATCACGAGCACGAAACGACCTATCTCTACGCTGAACCCGCACACGTCGATTTACTCGGATTAATAAAACACGACATCACAAATTCGTCGCCTTATATCGCCGCCGAGATCGCCTGTCATGCGCTGGTGGAAGAACCGCCGGAACAATATCTAAGTGGGGTGGCGCAGATTAAACGCTATATTCAAGCAGGGGATGTGTTCCAGGTCAATTTAGCACGGCGCTGGCATGGCCAGCTTCAAGGCGATGCCAGCGGGCTTTATCATGCTCTGACGCGCAGCAATCCAGCGCCTTTCGGGGGGCTGGCCAATTTGGGAAATGACACGCATATCGTCAGCTCATCGCCCGAACGACTGGTGCGTGTTCGCCACGGTGTAATCGAAACACGACCCATCGCCGGCACGCATCCGCGCTCGACCGATCCGACGCTAGATCTGCAACTCAAAGCGCAATTGCTTTCCACCGCGAAAGAACGTGCAGAGCACATCATGTTGGTGGATCTGGAGCGCAATGATCTCGGCCGAATTTGCAAACCGGGCAGTGTGACCGTGCCCGCCTTGCTTGATGTCGCGACTTATACGCACGTGCATCATTTGGAATCCACCGTACGCGGTGAGCTAAGGCCGGAGGTCAGCCCGGTCGATACCCTCCGCGCGCTCTTCCCCGGCGGCACCATCACCGGTTGCCCGAAGGTACGCTGCATGCAAATCCTGCGTGAATTGGAACAAGCTCCCCGGCTCGCCTACACCGGCAGCATGGGGTATCTGAATCACGATGGCAGCATGGATTTAAACATTCTGATTCGTAGTTTTATGCTGCAAGATCGGCATCTCAGCTTCTGGGCAGGCGGGGGTATCGTGGCGGATTCTGAACCTGCGCGCGAACTGCAAGAAACGCGCGCCAAGGCAAAAGGATTGTTACGCGCTCTTAATATCACGTTCTAACGCCGGTACTCGACAGAAAGCCGGAAGTGCCGGAACATAAGCGCTTCATACCAAAAACAATAGCGCCGACTTTAAAATTATGATCATCATCAACGGCCAGCAAGGGGATTCAATTCATGTCATGGACCGCAGCGTCATGTATGGCGATGGCGTGTTCCGTACCATGCGCATGCGCAATGGGCGCGTTAACTGCTGGCAGGGGCAATATCGCAAGCTCGAAGCCGATTGCCAGGCCTTGGATTTTCTGTGCCCGGCACGATCCACCTTGGAGCAGGAAATTGCCCTGCTTGCACGCGACACCCCCGATTGCGTAGTGAAAATCGTCGTGTCGCGCGGCGAAGGGGGACGCGGGTATGGTGTGCCGGATTCCGTTTCTCCCAATCGCGTGGTGCTCACTTCACCCCTGCCGGCATATCCGGCGCAGTTCTGGCACGAGGGAGTGAGGCTGCATGTGTGCGAAATGCGCATGTGCCATCAGCCGCGTCTGGCTGGCATTAAGCATCTCAATCGCCTGGAAAACGTGCTGGCACGCATGGAATGGAGCGACCCCGATAGGCCGGAAGGTCTCATGCTGGATGTTGAAGGCTGGGTGGTGGAAGGCACCATGGCTAATATTTTCATGCGCCAGGGCAATGCTTTGCTCACCCCCGATTTAAGCGCCTGCGGCGTTGCCGGCCTACAACGCGAACGCATTTTGGCCTTTGCGCCGCAATGCGATCTCGTACCCGAAGTGCGCAACCTTTCCTTGAAGATGCTGCTCCAAGCGGAAGAAGTATTCTTATGCAATAGCGTCATCGGCGTGTGGCCGGTGCGAGAGATTGGCGTTCATTCCATTCCGTTGGGTCCCACTGCGGCACAGATGCAGCACCTCCTGGAGAGCGAAACTGCTTAAGCGCGCATTTCTTGGGTTGATGGTTGTGGCGATCACCGGTGGTGGATGGATTGCGCATTACCTGACGACGACGACCCCGCTACCGACGACCCCTTTCGAATTCAACGTCAAACCCGGCACCACCATGCGTGGCGTGGCGCAGCAGCTTGCCCAGGAAGGGGTGGTCGCGCAACCGCTCCTATTCACCTGGATGGCGCGCTTGTCCGGCAAAGGCTCGGCATTAAAGGCCGGCAATTACGAACTGGAAGCAGCCCTCACACCCTGGGATTTGTTGCAAAAACTCACTAAGGGCGATGTCACCCTAAGTGAAGTGAAGTTCATCGAGGGCTGGACCTTTCAGCAGATGCGCCAGGCCTTGGATCGTGCGCCGGGCTTGCAGCATGAAACACAAGCTCTCAGCCCGGAGGAGATCATGGTGAGGCTCGGCTTTCCCGATCAGCATCCGGAAGGGCGTTTCTTTCCGGACACTTATTTTTTTAGCAGCGGCATGAGCGATCTGGGGATTCTGGCTCGCGCCCACAAGCTGATGCAAGCGCAATTGGACAGCGCCTGGCGCGAGCGCGCCCCGAATCTGCCTTATGCCACGCCGGATGAGGCCTTGATTATGGCGTCGATCATAGAAAAAGAAACGGGCCAAGCCATCGAACGACCAATGATCGCCGGGGTGTTCATCAATCGCCTGCGCATCGGCATGCTGCTGCAAACCGACCCAACAGTGATCTACGGTTTGGGTGAATCCTTCGACGGCAATCTGCGCCGCCGCGACTTGCTCACCGATACGCCCTACAATACCTATACCCGCGCTGGCTTACCGCCAACCCCGATTGCGATGCCGGGCTTAGGGGCGCTGCAAGCGGCGCTGCACCCGGCACAGACCCAGGCTTTATACTTCGTTGCGCGCGGTAATGGTTTGCATCAATTTTCCAGTACGCTGGCGCAGCACAACCAAGCAGTCAATCGCTACCAACGAAACCAAAAATAAATGTCACACGGAAAATTCATCACCTTGGAAGGGATCGACGGCGCAGGCAAGAGCACGCATTTGTCTTTTATTGCCGAGCGCCTACGGGCAATGGGTCGACAAGTGGTGGTGACGCGCGAGCCAGGCGGCACACCACTGGGCGAAATGCTGCGCGACATGGTGTTATCGCAAAAAATGCACGTCGAGACCGAGACGCTGATCATGTTCGCCTCGCGCCGCGAGCATATCGACAAAGTCATTGTGCCCGCGCTGGAAAAAGGCATCTGGGTGCTTTCGGATCGATTCACCGATGCCACCTTCGCGTATCAGGGCGGGGGCCGCGGCATCGCGCAGGATCGCTTGCAGGCGTTGGAAAACTGGGTACAAAGCGGGCTGCAACCGGATCTCACCTTGCTGTTCGACGTGCCACTAGAAATTAGCCGCGAGCGTTTGTCGCACAATATGTCGCTCGACCGTTTTGAGCAGGAAAAGCAGGATTTTTTCGCGCGTGTACGCGCGGCCTATCTCGATCGCGCGACCGCACATCGTCAGCGCATCCGCGTGATCAACAGCAGCCGTTCCATCGCCGAAATCCAAGCCGAGCTGACGCCGTTATTGGATGCACTGGCATGAGTTATCCCTGGCTAGCCCCTTTATGGCAACGCCTCCGTGCGCAACCGGAGCGCTTGCCCCACGCCTTGCTGCTCGAAGGCCCACGCGGTATTGGTAAACGTGATTTCGCACTGGCCTTTGGCCAGTCCTTGCTGTGCGAAACCCCGACCCAGGACGGCCATGTCTGTGGCCAGTGCGTCGCTTGTCATTGGCTGGCCCAGGACAGCCATCCGGATTTCCGTTTGTTGGAACCACTCACCGGGGAAGAGGAGGGCGTAGCGGCAGAAGATGGGCCGCCCACGCGTAAGCGGCGCGAAATCAACATTGCCCAAATACGCGCCCTGGCCGACTTCGTTAATCTATCCAGCCATCGGGCGGGGGGCAGGGTGGTGGTGATTCACCCGGCCGAAGCGCTCAATCCTGCCGCCTCTAATGCGCTATTAAAGACTTTAGAAGAACCCAGCCCCAATACGCATTTCCTGCTGGTATCGCACCAGCCGCACTTTCTATTGCCCACCATCAAAAGCCGCAGTCATCGCATCAGCATGCCGCAACCCAGCCCGATCCAAGCCGCGGCCTGGCTTAAAGAGCAGGGTATACAGGAGGCCGAATTATGCTTAGCCCTGGCGGGGGGTGCGCCGCTACTGGCGCGCGATTTTGCCGATGCCGACTACCTCAAGGAACGCCGGCTTTTCTTAAGCGCGCTGCAAGTGCCGAAACAGCTCAATTGGCTGGCGCTGGCAGAGCAGGGTGCGCGCGCTGATTTAGGGGCGCGCTTCGATTGGCTGCAAAAATGGCTATATGATCTGGTCAGCAGCCGGCTCGCACAGCAAGTACGTTATAACTTAGACTTTGCTTCCGGCTTGCAGGATTTGGCTACGCGGGTTAACTTATCCCGCGTGCAACAATTCGCGCACGAGTTAGCGCAGATTAAACGCCGCTTGCAACACCCCCTTAACCCGCAGCTGCTCTTGGAGAGCGTGCTGCTTAGCTACCTAACAGCGGTGAATTAGACATGGCGGAAGAAGTCTCCAAACCAAGTCCTATAGGCGGGGCGCGCCCCGGCGTGCTGTCGCTCAGTATCAAGGAAAAGTCCGCGCTGTATGCCGCCTATATGCCCTATCTAAAGCATGGCGGAATTTTCATTCCTACCAATAAAGTCTATCGCCTCGGCGATGAAGTATTCATGTTGCTCACGCTCATGACCGACCCGAGCAAACTACCGGTGGCCGGACGCGTGGTGTGGATCACCCCTGCCGGCGCACAAGGCGGCAAGACCCAAGGCATCGGCGTGGAATTCGCAGCTAACGAAAGCGGCCATGCCGCACGCAACAAGATCGAAGGCCTACTGGGCGGCTCGCTGAAATCGACACGGCCTACGCACACGATGTAATTAGGCGTTAGCCCGATATAATGGCGTTTTCCTAGAGCGCCATTCCCTATGTTCATCGATTCCCATTGCCACCTGGATTTTCCGGAGCTAGCGGCAAATCTCCCCCAGCTCCTCGCCAATATGGCGGCGAACCAGGTGTCCCATGCCTTGTGCGTATCGGTCGATTTGCCCGATTTTCCCAAAGTGCGGGCCTTAGCCGAGGCCCATTCCAATCTATTCGCCTCAGTCGGGGTACACCCCGACTATCAAGATACCCCTGAGCCTACCGTGGCAGAACTAGTGGCGTTAGCGAATCACCCGCGCATCGTGGCGATCGGCGAAACCGGTCTCGACTATTTTCGTCTCAAGGGCGATCTGGAATGGCAGCGCGAGCGCTTTCGCACCCATATCCACACCGCGCGCGAAACGGGCAAGCCGCTCATTATCCACACACGTGACGCGGCGGCGGACACGCTCCGAATTATGCAAGAGGAGGGCGCGAGCGAAGCGGGCGGGGTGATGCACTGCTTTACCGAAAGCTGGGAGGTAGCGGAGCAGGCGATGGAATTGGGCTTCTACATTTCATTTTCGGGCATCGTCACCTTCAAAAAGGCACTGGCGCTGAAAGAGGTTGCCAAGCGGGTACCCATGGAACGAATGCTGATCGAAACCGACTCACCCTATTTGGCTCCTATGCCATTCCGAGGTAAGACTAACGAGCCGTCATGGGTGAAACACGTGGCCGAGGAAATTGCCCGCCTACGTGGAATTTCGGTGGAAGAAGTCGGCCAAACCACATCAA
>JAUXTZ010000104.1 GCA_030681095.1 Burkholderiales bacterium | reverse complement strand
TCGTCTTCGTCGATCACGAGATATCGCCGTCGCAGGCGCGCAATCTAGAAAAAGAGATCGCTTGCGAGGTGATGGATCGCACCATGGTCATCCTCGAAATCTTCCACCGTCACGCCCGATCCCGCGCCGCGCGCGCACAAGTCGAAATCGCGCGCCTCGGCTACATGGCGCCGCGCCTGCGCGAAGCGGCAAAGCTCGCGGGGCCGCAAGGACGGCAGCGCAGCGGCACCGGCGGCCGCGGCGTCGGCGAGTCGCATACCGAGTTGGACAAACGCAAGATCCGCGACCGCATCGCCGAGCTGCAACTGGAGATCGCCGCGATGGACGTCGAGCGCAAGACGCAGCGCGCGCGGCGGCAAGCGCGCGAGACAATCGCCAACGTCGCCCTCGTCGGCTACACCAACGCGGGCAAGTCCACTTTAATGCGCGCACTCACCGGCAGCGAGGTGCTGGTCGAAAACAAACTCTTCGCCACGCTCGACACCACCGTGCGCGCCCTCCAGCCCGAGAGCATGCCGCGCGTGCTCGTCAGCGACACCGTCGGTTTCATCAAAAACCTGCCGCACGGGTTGGTCGCGTCGTTCAAGTCGACGCTGGAAGAGGCGCTCGATGCCTCGCTGCTGCTCCACGTCATCGACGCGAGCGATCCTGGCTACGAACGGCAGCGCGAGGTAACCGATGCGGTGCTCAAGGAGATCGGCGCAGAAGATGTGCCGCGCATCCGCGTCTTCAACAAGATCGATCATGTCGGCGACGCAGCAGCGCAAGCCGAACGCGAAGCGGCACTGCGTGCGCAGTATCCCGATTGCATCGTGATGAGCGCGCGCCGCAGCGGCGATGTCGCGAAATTACGCGAGGCGATCATCGCGTTTTTCCAGCGCGATCGCGTCGAGGGCGAGCTTTTTCTGCCCTGGTCGGCACAGCAAATGCGCGGAGAAATTTTCGCGAGCTGCGAAGTGCTGGAAGAGCGTGCCGACGAAGAAGGCGCATTCTTACGTATTCGCGGCGAGCGCGAGGCGGTGAAGAGCCTGTGCGAACGGTTCGGTCAGGCGGGATGAATTCAGAATGGCGTAATCTTCAAGGGATTGCGCTTGGTATAAACCCCATGGCATCGGCACCGCGCGCGCGTTTCAGATCAGCGAAATAGCGGGTATGTTTTCAGGGCTGGTCATGGGCTTGAATGGCTTGATGACGGCGCTGCGCGTGCGGTTATGATGCGATGGATGGGGTAGGGGCGTGATGGTGGAAGATTCTCTGCGCAAAAAGCTGCGCAGGCCAGTTATTTTGAATGTTATGTCTAAGAGGAAATTATGAGTACACCAATTACCAAAGGCTCACATCATATCGGTCTAACAGTTTCTAAACTGGAAGAAAGTGCTGAATTTTTCACTTCGTTACTAGGTTGGAAAGAGGTGCGAAGGAATGACGAGTACCCAGCTATATTTGTAAGCGATGGTAATATTATGGTTACTCTTTGGGCAACAAAGGAAGAACCATCAAATGAATTCAATAAAAACAAAAACATTGGATTGCACCATGTAGCATTTCTTGTTGATAATGAAAGTGACTTAAACAGCATTCATAAAAGGCTAGAAAGTAATAAAGTTAAAATCGAGTTTTCACCTGAGTTATTGGGGCAGGGGCCAGCAAAACATATGATGTGCTACGAACCGAGTGGTATTCGAATTGAATTTATTTGGCCTGGAAACTAAATGAATAAATACATAACAAGGCGCTGCAATTCGCAGTGCAAGGCACTGCTCGGACAACTAACCGCTGGCGCGTTTGGTTGCTGTTTAACTTGTCATTAGAAACCTAAGGCCGCGCTATGTCATTCCTTGACGCAGACCCAACAAGACCAGCACAAGAAATTCTTAATGATGTTCGCGCCGCTGCAACATCGTAGACGCACATGCCCGGGTTGCCGCTTCTTCCTTTTGCAACGTTGTTAGTTCGTTTGAGCCAAGAGGCCAGCACTATCGCCGATAAGAACTTGCTCATTCAGCGCCGCATGATTGTTATCACTCTTATCGTTTTAGCAATTTCGGTTGCTCAGCTTGTTCTTGCGTTTTTGCAGTTCTCGGCGAGCAGCCCTAATAATTCGCAACCCGTCGTAGCCGCACCACAGCCCATAAAGACTGAGGCAAAACAAAAGGAAGTAGTACCCGATAAAAAACCAACGCAACCAGACCATGCGCCTATTCCCAAGAAATAAGGCTTCTAACATGGCGCTCAACCTCGCTCCCTTCGGTCGCTGGACGCTGCGCGATATAGCTGCGCAGTGCCGGATAGCTCTGCGTTATGCCTTTGGAGACCGCTAATGGATTTGCTCGACGGTAACTTTGAAGAGAGACTCCTAGTCGTTGGGGTCAAGTCTTGTAATCACACATGCGCATATTGAGCTTTGATAGTGATTGACTGCTTGTTGCGTTACCGCCTCGACGCGCCTGTGATTCGCATTACTCGCCCTGCAACCAATTCTCCATTTGCGCAAGCCGTTGCCAAGCCACCGGCAAGCTGTGCCTTTTTGCCTCAATATTTTTCAGCAAAGCCTTACCTTCTTCAATCATCTCGCTGATGCGCGCTGGCGGAAATAAAGCCAAGGCTGCTTGCAGTGCATCTTCAGATTCGTTTAGCAGGGTGGGTACCTGCTCATCGTTGGGGATGATGTGATCCTGGTTAAGGATGTCGGAAACGATCTGGTGTTCGCACAGATGAAGATGCAGCAGGGTGTGCTCTTCATCGGCGCTGAGTTTTTCCAGTGCATGCGGATCGTCTTTGGAGGTGTCGCGCAGGGTGGCGCTGATGGTGGTGATGAGTTTTTTGATGGCATCCCGTATCGCAGCAGGCTGACCGGGAAGGCCGGTGCATACGGTGTACTGTTGTTCCAGTTGCGCCTTTAACAGCAGGATAACTTCGCTTTCCACATTTTTATCCAGATTGGCTGCGCGCTGCACCAGCTCGCGAAATTGCACCATAAATTGCTGCATAGCAACTTGGTCTTGCTGTTGGGCGATTTGAATCGTGGCTTGGGTGAGTGGGGTGGACGAACTGAAAAATGGGTTGTTCAGTTTGCGTTGCAATTGCCGCTCGCGTGGGCCGGGTTGCGTGGAAAAAGTGAGTGCCATGATTTTTGATCCTAAAAGGGCGATTTAACTGCCAAGACGCCAAGCACTTTAAGCGCATGACACATTAGCGTCTTCATGCAAATCCCTCCTAACCTCCCTTTGCACCCGCAAGGGGTACGCCGGTGGGTGCCCCGCTGCTGCGCAGCGACCCTTCCGCAGCCAAAGGGAGGAATCAGCCCAAAAGGTGCTCAGTGGGTTCCCCACTTTGGCAAAGGGGGGGTAGGGGGGATTTGAAGCGTGACATGATTTAAGAAAATACCAATAGTTGGGTGATTATCTTCAGTGCGTCTTGTGGCTGTCGAATTCCATTTCATCGTCCGCCAGGATGCGTTCTTGCACGACACGCCATTTGCCATCGGCTTCTTTGCGGATGAGTATTTCTACGCCTTGGCGGTTGACGGTGCCATCGGTGCCTTCTACCGTCTCGGTGGTCTTGAATAGGACATTGCCGGGCGTGAGCGTCACGACGCGCAAGCCCTCGTAGCTCACCTGTTTCAGCAAGCCTTCATCGAATTCATGCTTGCACTGCCGCGCCCAGTCGTCGTAACCAATGACATCAAACCCTGGAACGCCATAGACGCTGACCTCTTTTGAGATCAGGTCCATGTGTTCGGTGTAGGCGCCCGAATTGGCGGTCAGCGCTAGCGCCGCCAGCATATCTTTTGCATTCTTGCTTTCCATATCCTCTTTCCATCAAATGTTTTAAGCACTACCGATCAGGCTGCCAGCTCCTCTGCCGCGATGCGATAGATAAATTGATCGGGCACGAGCTGTTCGCGCGGGGTGCCTTCTAATTCCGCGTAAGGGTACATGAGGAAGTTGATCGGGTTGGATGCGGCCTGGGGTTTAAGTGAAAAATCTCGTGCGTGGTTGAATGCCACCCAATTCATTTCCCAGTACCCAAACAGTTTTGCGCGCAGCGCGGCGATCTTGGGATCATTCAACGCGAGCTGCTCTTCCAGCACCGCTTTTCGCACATCCGCCGGGTCCACCGGCACCCAGCCATGACCGGCCAGATAAAATTCGGCCCGGCAGTGTTGGGCGCGAGTAACATCACCGCCGCCTTTACCCAGGCTTTTAAAGAGCTTCGATTCCGCTGCGCGAATGCCGAACACTTCCCGTGCGGGTATGCCCGATGCTCGCGCCAGGCCGACGAATAGCGAGCTGATGTCGGCGCATTTGCCGCCGAGGTTGCCCATCTCCAGCATGCTTTTAATGTCGCCGAGGCCACAGCCTTGGGTTTTAGGGTCGCGAAAGCTGTTTTCTACCACCCATTCGTAAATGGCACGCGCTTTTTCCAAAGGCGTATGCGCGCCTTTGGTGGCTTCGCGCGCGGTGTCGAGCACGATGCCATCCAAGGGGATGTGCTGACTCGGTTGGAGAAATATTTGCACATCTTTCGGTAAGGGTGTTTTTTTACTGCTTGCTAGAGAGGTGGCCGCGACGCTGCGATCTGCGGTGCGCACCAGGCAGGAGACGATGCATTGCCGGGTTTTGCCGTCTTGCCATGATGCGTGGTAATAGCTGGCATCGGTATCGTCAATGGTGTGATTGACGTCGGCCTCGCCGATGTATTCAACCTTGCTCGCTTGTTGCCACCCGCTTGCCGTTTTCGGCAGGGGGAGCCAAAGCTGGGCCGTCGCGCCCTTGGCGGGCAAGTTGATGTGGTAGCTTAGGCGATACGTGCGCCAGTTCTGCGCCGATTCGGCAGCGCTAAAGCGGGGGCTAATGCAGGATAGGGTGCTACCAGCGGCGGTGAATTTAATAAAATCGCGGCGTTTCATAAGTGTCTCCCGATGGGCGTTGAGGTAGGTGTAAAGATAGTACAAAATGGCGGCTTCAAGCTAATCGTCATAAGCCCGATTGTGCGGGGCGAAAGCATTCTGGTCAAAGCGTCTTTGGATTTTATTCAGCCACTTCAACTTATTTTTTAAATCAACCCTAAGACACTGCTCATGCAAACCTTCCCGCTGCCCTATAAGCATTTGATCGCATCATCGTGACGCCGCAATTTTTTCAACAATATGAAGAGAATACGGCTGCCGTGATCGCCGAGTTGAAAACGGGCTTGCTCGCAAGCGATGCGCAGATTGCGCCCAAGTTCTTTTATGACCTACTCGGATCGCGGTTATTCGCGGCGATTACCGCCTTGCCGGAATATTACCCGCCTCGGGTCGAGGCGGAGATTTTCGTTAACTATAGCAAGGAAATTGCGCAAGCCTTGGGCACCCACGCCACCTTGATCGATCTGGGCGCGGGCAATTGTGAGAAGGTCGCACGACTGTTTCCGATACTGCAACCTGCGCAATATGTCGCTGTCGATATTTCGGTAGATTTTTTGCGTGATGCATTGGAACATCTGGGCCGTCAATACCCCGATACCGCCATGCTGGGTGTGGGTGCGGATTTTTCCACGCAGCTGGATTTACCTGCGGATGTCTCGGATAAGCGGCGCACCTTTTTTTATTTGGGCTCTTCCATCGGCAACTTTTCCGCTGCCGAAGCGGTGCCGCTGCTGGAGCGGCTGCGTCGCAATATGGGCGCGGAAGATGGCCTGTTGATTGGAATGGATTTGGTCAAACCCATCGCCACGCTGGAGGCTGCCTACGATGATGCGCTGGGTGTCACCGCCGCGTTCAATCGCAATGTGTTGCTGCATATCAACCGCATTTTGGGCAGTGATTTCAGGCTGGAAGATTGGCGGCATATTGCGCAATTCAATACGCAGGCATCACGCATTGAAATGCATCTTGAGGCGTTGCGTGAGGTGCGCGTGACTTGGCCGGGTGGCGAGCGGCACTTCGCCGCGCACGAGCGCATGCATACAGAAAATTCGTATAAATACACGCCGGAATCGGCGCGTGCTTTATTACAACAAGCCGGTCTTGTAGTGCAGCAACTGTGGACTGATCCGATGGGCTATTTCGCGCTTATCTACGCCACGCCTGTTTAGTCCTAGCGCACCAGCAATTGCGCCGGCCCGGTTTGCACCTCGCCGATCACGGCGGCATGCGCAAAACCACCCGCAGCGAAAATCGCCAACACTTCGTCTACCGCCTCCGGTGCGCACGCGACCAGCAGCCCGCCCGAGGTTTGCGGATCGGTCAGCAGGTCTTGC
>JAUXTZ010000116.1 GCA_030681095.1 Burkholderiales bacterium | reverse complement strand
CAACTCGGCGTGGACCTGACCCGGGGCAAGCGCGCCGCCTGATATATAATCTTAGGCTCAGGCCCGGTAGCTCAGTCGGTAGAGCAGAGGATTGAAAATCCTTGTGTCGGTGGTTCGATTCCGCCCCAGGCCACCATCTTTCTTTCTCAAGCGGTTCCGCTGAAGCTCAAGGTCCTTGCAAATCAAGGACTTAGCCTAAAAAGGCGGCTCAGATGGTCTCGCCAAATCCCACCAAGTCCCGCATTTGCGTGTACCCACGCTGGTACCCCAGACTGTGTTTCATCAACAGTCATTTTCTGGGTACCACAATGGGACGTCTCAACGACCTGAAGATCAAGTCCGCCAAGCCGCGCGACAAAGAATATTTGCTGGCTGATGGGGAGGGCCTCTACCTTCGAGTGCGGCCCACCGGCAAGGCATGGGCCTTCCGCTATCGGAGCGGCGCTGAGGAGATGAAGCTCAGCCTTGGCGCCTATCCGACGGTGTCGCTGGCTGAAGCACGCACCAAGGCGCGGATTGAAGCCGGCAGGCTCGCCGCCGGGATCGACGTACGCCAAGCCCGACGTGAGGAGGACGAGAAGCGCCGCGTGCAGCGGCTCAACACTTTCGAGCTGTTGGCGCGCGCTTGGCATGCACAGGCGAATAAGGACCGTCAATGGTCGTCCGGCTACGCCCAAAAGGTTCTTCGCCATCTCGAAGTCCACGTCTTTCCGTGGCTGGGCAACTTGGCCATGGCCACCGTCCTTCCAATGGAGGCGGTTCGCTGCCTGCACCGGATCAAAGACCGCGGGACGCTCGAAACGGCATTGCGGGTGCGCGAGGCCATGATTCACGTGTTTCAGTACGCGGTGGACGTTGGCGCGCTCGAGCCGGCTGCGAATTTCATGAATAGCCGCACGGGGGGCCTACCGCCGCCGCGCTCTCGGCACTATGCGGCCATCACGGATGCCGGCCAGCTTGCGCAGCTTTTGCGTGACATCCAAGCCTACAACGGCAACATACTCACGCGCATGGCGCTGCGCCTGATGCCCATGCTATTCCAACGCCCTGGCCAGTTGCGTCTATCGCACTGGGAGGATTTCGACCTGGATGCGGCCATCTGGCGCTGCCCGCCCGAGAAAATGAAGTTGCGAGAGTGGCAAAAACGCGACGCGCGCACGCCGGCCCACTTGGTGCCGTTGCCGCGGCAAGCTGTGATCATCCTTCGTGACATGCTGCCGCTGACGGGTCCGGAGGGGCCCGTGTTCCGCAGCATCTCGCGCCGTTCCGAAGCGAGCCGCTACATGAGCGACAACACGGTCAACGCGGCACTGCGCACGATGGGCTATGACACGAAGGAGGACATCACGGGGCATGGCTTCCGGGCGACTGCCCGGACACTGATCCGTGAACTGCTTGGCTGGGATCGCGAGGTCATAGAGCGCCACTTGGCACACGTGTCCGACGAGGAGTTGGGGGGGAGCTATGACCGAGCCATCTTTCTTGAGCAGCGTCGAGAAATGGCGCAGGCTTGGGCCGATCTGCTGGACGACCTGGAGGCTGGACGCGAGGTAATACCGATGCCACGAGAAGTCCGAGTTGGGGCTACGACTGCGCGCCAGCCATCGGGAGCCGGCGGACTGCAGCGGCTTGCGGTGGCGTAGGGGCGGTATAGCAGGCCGGGTCCTCGATCCAGCATTGCAGCGCCTCTCTGGCCCAGCCAGAGGCCTTGCCCCCCAGGTGGACTGGGGCAGGGAACCGGCCTTCTGCGATTCGCCGGTAGATCGTGGACCGGCTTAGCGCCGTGATTCGCACCACGTCGCGTAGCCGGTAGTACGCCGGTTGAGCCTTGCTGGTCACTGGAGGCGGAGGAGGCGGAGGAAAGATCATGCAAATCCCTTTCGAGAAGAATGACGCAAGCATGCATGTGATCACGTCCCGGCAGAACCCAGCCTGTCGCAGGCCGTCGCAGACAGGCGCATTCGCATCAGGGCGGTTATGAAGCTACTCAAGCCGTTTTTTGATGAGGCCAGGCAACACCAATACGATGGGGCGCGCCGATAGCCAATCGGGTCGGTTTTTCCCAAGATGCACATTACTCCTCCGCGCTATCTGCAGGATCAGGCGCATTTGACGCCGGCTCGGTGGGCCACCAATCTGGCGGCCAGCGGCTCCAGGACGGGACCGACAAACATTGCTGCAGCATGGATTCGACCTGATCCCTCGCGCCCAACTCTTTTCTCACGACGTCGAGCCACACCTTAATTCGCTCGCCCGACGGTGCTGGCCGGCCAGCGGCAGTCTCCTCCAGCCGCGCTAAAAACTCCGTCAACTGCCGTACTCGCGCCTCCGCCTCGGCCATCTGGAACGCTTGTTTCAGTTGCTCGGCTCTCGCGTGGGCCCGCCTTTCTTGACGAGCCCGTACTTCCGCTGCCGTTTGGGCGATCACTGCTGCCGCCTCGCGCTGCTTGCGCATTTCCACCTGCAAAGGTACGAGCTGGAACGCGGTTCGAACAATCTCTGGCAGCATCTCCTGCAATTTTTCCTGCGTGCCCACCCAGGCTTTTCTGGCTTGATATTCCGTCCCGTCAAGACTGAACGTCAGCTTGCCCGAGGGCCGGTGCTCGTACTCCTTTGCCCAGGAGAATTCTTTCCTTTTTTTCGCCAGTTCCTCTGCGTCAAGAGTTACCCGGCGATACCCTTGTGAGAAGGAGATCTTGAAAACCTCGCCTTTGAAACGCGCTTCAATGACCGGGCCTTCGGGCTGAGCTCCGCGGCGCGCCGGTTGTGCCTCCGTGCGGGAAATGACGATCCCGCCGGCCATGAGCCCCTTGAACACGGATGCATGGAAACGCAGGACCCAATCCATCGATTCGAGCGAAGCCGTGATGTCCAGCAGCCCGTGATGGAGTAAGCCGTACCGGCCGTAACTGTCGCCGGGAGGTCTGTCTTCGTCACGCGTCGTCTGCCAGGCATTCACGCCGCGCCGCTTGTACTGCTCAATCAGCTTTGGAATGCGGTCCGTGTATTTCTTGGTCGCCTTGACGAGCGGATGCGCGTTCTCTAGGTCCTGGACAAATTGGACATCGACCGTCATCTCGGCGACTTGCGCATGTGCCTTGAGGGTTTCAACGCGCTTTCGTTCGATCGCTTGCTGACGCGCACGCTCTTCGGGGTCTGTGGTCGCGAAATTGACTTGCACGTCCAGTTCAGGCGTTGGTAGCGCCGTCTTCGGCGGCGTCTGCCCGGCAGCCAACTTGGCCCAGTAGCCTCTCGGAGGGGCCGGAACGGCGTGGCGTCGGCACGCTTTTGCCAGCCCAACATCGGAAATACCCAGTTCAGCCGCTAGCTTAGTCATCGGTGTGGACCAGACTCTTGCGTAAAGTTCGCTGCGCTTCATTCCTTGCCCTTTTAGCGTTGGAACATATTTTGCCTCTCTCAAATTGGAGGCTTCCCAAAGCGCAGAGCGTTACGAGCTACTCCCCAGACACGCCTCTTTCGACCCCGAAGCTGGCTGGCGTTGTCCCGAGAACTTGTCGCCTTCAGATTTCTGGGGAAGCCGGAGGCGTGGATAAGACATCGCTCTTACGGCTGCGCTTGAGGAACTCCCGATCACGCGCAATGAATGCATCCAGCATGTGTGGGATCAGTGCGGCCGCATCGACCGGCTCGCCATGCGCCTGGCTATGTAACTGCGCGTACCGCTCAAGGCGCTGCTTCAACTCGGCTGGTAGGGTCACCGTGAGCTTGGTTATCTCGGCCTTTGGCAAAGGCCCCAGGCGTAGCTTGCTCGTGCTCATTGCGACGAGCCTCGCTGAAAAAACAGAGGCTGATAAGGCCGCAACACCAGGTCCTTGCTGACCATCACCCGCATCGGGAAGCCCGGCCGGATCGTCAGCGTCGGCTGGATGCTCATGTTGCGCTTCGTGATCTCCTGCCCGACTTGGTTCACAGTCTCTTGGGCGCTCTCGCGCCCGGCAATGACGATGCGGCTGCCATCGGTGCGACTCTCCGGTGCCGCCAGCTCGGCCCCGATGCCGAGCAGCGTGGACAGCGCTGCGCCGGCCAGGATGCGGTCCCAATGCCAATCGACGCCATCTTCAAGCCCGGCGTAGCCCGCAGGGTCGATGCCCGGCAGACGGTCGAGCGCAACTGACGACGTGTCCGGCAGGATCAACCGTGTCCACACCAGCAGCACGCGCCGTTGCCCGAAGGCCACCTGGCTGTCGTACCGGCCGATAAGGCGCGAGCCCTGCGGGATCAGCAGATGGCGGCCCGTGGCGGTGTCGTAGACCGCCTCGGACACGTTGGCGATGACCTGGCCAGGCAGGTCGGAGTTGATCCCCGTCACCAATGCCGCGGGGATGATGGTGCCCGCCATCACCTGGTACGGCGACGCGGGCAGCTGCAATCCGCCGGGGTTGCGCGTCGACGTGTTGCCGGCCTTCGCGATGAACGCCTCCTTCTGATCCTGCCGGTTCTGCACGGCCATTGGATCGGCCGGCTGCGCTGCTGTGGCGATGGTCCCCATGGGATTGAACGGTTGATTGCCTGAAGCCCATGCCGAAGGCTCAACGGCGGCCTGCGCAGTGCCCGGCTTCGGTCCGCCGCCGCTGCCACCGCTTCGGAAAAACACCGAAGACCGCGCGGCTTCTTCGGCCGCCAGCCGTTCGGTCTGCGCCGGATCGACGCCGCCGCCTGGCGCGCGCGTCTCCATTGGCTGTTGCGCCTTGACAATGGCCGGCCCGAGGTCTCCGGGCAGCGGCTCGCCCAGCACTGGCAGCCCATGCTTAACGGTCGGCGAAATCCCCGCATAGTCTTTGGGCAACTGGTCCAGGTTCTCGGCGCGCGAGATGCGGTCAACGTTGTACAGCTCCGCGGCGGTATTACGCTGTCGCTTGTTCGACTGCAGCGACCACAGCGTTCCGCCAAGAACGGCGGCGGCCAGGGCGCCGGCACCGACCGCCAACATTCGGCGGTTCAGGCGCGTGACGGGGCGCGGCGAAGCGCGCAAGGCCACGGATTCGGGATCGACCTTCGGCGCCTGGGCTGGCGCTGCATCGGGAGACGTGCTCATGTCAATTCCTCCGCGTCGCGCTCGCACCATCAGTGCGCTCAATGCGCACGACTTGCGCCTTGTCGCCGCCCAGCCGCAGTTCGGCCGCGCCGAACAGCCGGTCCACCACGTAGTACGGCGAGCGGAACCGGTAGTTCACCAGTTGCCCATCGCCTCGCGCGCCGATCACGAACAGCGGCGGCAACTCGCCTTGCGCGATGCCGCCGGGGAACTGGATATAGACACGCTCGCCGTCATCGAAAGCACGCAGCGGCTTCCACGGTGGGTTGTCGCCGCTGACGGCATAGCGGAACCTGATCTGCTCCAGCGTCATGCCGGTTTCCACCGGCGCACTGGCCTGGGCCTGCTGCGCCTGCTTCTGCAGGGCCAACATTCGGTCTTTGGGGTAGTCCCAGGACACCGAAGCCATCCAGGCCTGCGGCGTCGATGAGAGTTCGAGCAAGTAGGTGCGACGGTTGGTCGTCACCACCAGGTTGGTTTTCAGGGCAGTGCGCGTGGGCTTCACCAGGATGTTCACGCGCAGCGTTGCGCCTGACCCGCTGGCCGTATCGCCGACGATCCAGCGCACCGTGTCGCCGGCCGAGACCGTCACAAGTTCCTCGCCCTGCTGCAAAGCAACGACGGTCACACGTCCAGGGCTGGTGTAGACCTGATACAGGGCGCCATCGGCGTAGGGCCAGACCTGAATCGCGTTGACATAGCCTTCGCGCGTCGGTGCGATGCGCGCCTCCGCGTTGGCGCGGGAGACGCGCAGCTTCTCGTCCGCGGATTCCGGTGCCAGCTTCGCGTCGGACTCGCCCGGCAGCGCCTTCATCTGGTCGGGCAGCGGCAAGGGCTTGGGCACTTCAACCACCTCGATGGGCTTGGGTGGTTCCGGCAGCGGCTGCGCAGCGACG
>JAUXTZ010000115.1 GCA_030681095.1 Burkholderiales bacterium | reverse complement strand
ACAAGTCGCTCACTCCGCCATGCGCCTCGACGACATCCGCCGTCGTATAAATCGTGGTAGTGGAACGATCCGTCGTGCCGATCACACCCGCCTTGACCAAGCGCATCGCAGCATCCTGGCTACCGCCGTTGGTGGTTCTGTTTGACTTTCTTTCCACATTGACGGTAACGCCGTTGATCGACGCACCGGTCGGAATGGCAAAGTTGTAGCCCAAGCAGCGCAGGTAGCGGGTGGTCGTACCATCGACCGTAGCCGTCGCATAGCTGTTGTTGCTCGAAATCGCGCGCGCGGGATTGGTCCAGCCCACCGTGCCGATGCCGGCGATGCTGGCACAGTTCGTGGGGCTGGCCGTCACGGAATACGAGCCGGGCGCAAATGAATAATCAATCGTAATCCGCACATGATCCACGCTGATGGTATGCGATGCACCCGCCGCGTTCGCCTTGATAGCGGCGAAAGCCGCACCGAAATTAGCCGCGTTGATCTGCGCCGGAGTCCAGGCATCTCCCCACAAGTCGGCCGCACCGCCATGCGCCTCGATCACATCCGCCGTCGTATAAGTCGTGGCGGTGGAACGATCCGTCGCGCCGATCACGCCAGCCTTGACAACCCGCATCGCGGCATCCTTGCTGCCGCCGTCGGTGATACGGTTGGATCGGCGTTCGACACTGACGGTAATGCCATTGATCGTCGCGCCGGTTGGAATGGCGAAGTTGTAGCCAGTGCATTGCAGGTAGCGGGTGGTCGTGCCATCGACCGTTGCCGTCGCATAACTGTTGTTGCTCGAAATCGCCCGCGCGGGATTCGACCAAGCCACGGTGCCGATGCCCGCGATGCTGGCGCAAGTGGTGGGGCTGGCCGTCACGGTGATCGCGCTGGCGGCATGGCCGAACAGCAAGCCGATGCCCAGCGATAGCGCAAGCCACGCGCGCCTTCTGAGTGGAATCATCGAAGCTCTCATCGCTCTGTCCTTTTCTGGCTCATTTTTCCGGCAGCTCGCATGACGACTATTTCGCCACCCGCGCCAGAACTTCTCGCGCCACGTAATCGCTTGTACCCACCGAGCCATAGGTCGCGATTGAAGTCAGCACAAACATCGTTACAAAATTCGCGCCCTCGCTATGCGTGGTCGAGCTGCACGTCACCGTCGTGGTAAAGCCCGTTAGCGGCGTCATTGTGTAGGAAGCCGCCGCTGCGGGCAGTACCGGGCAAGTAAAGCCAGGCGGAAGGGGTGTTTGCAGCGCTTGATACGCCCCCCATTCGATCCCGGCACGTGCCGCCTGATACGCGCGCATGCTTTGAATATCCATCGCCACCGTCGTGTGCTGCGAGGTCGAAATGGTCACCATGGCTGCCGCCAATCCCGCCAGCACCACCAAAATAAAAATCCCCGTGACCAAGGCAAAGCCTTTTTGCCTGATACCTGATGCCTGACGCCCGGTGCCTGATCTAAGGGACATTTGTGACATGCACCTCATGGTAAAGCCGCACCGATTCGTTCACCTCGCCCGCCTCGGTAATGACAAGCGTCAACGCCACCAAGCCCGAGCGCGCGGTGATGCCGGGGATGTAGCCAAACACGCAGCTCGCCACATTGGTCGCCAATAGGGAGGGGCTCGGGACCAGGCCCGCGAGTTGGACCGCCGTGCGCTGGGTCCCGAAGTAACCATAACCGCTGTAGCGGGTTAAGCGGCCCGTCGTGGTATCGCACACATAGCTTATCGGCCCTTCGATCACCTGAAAGCGATTGCCGGGCGATTCGAACGGAAACTTTTTTGCCGCAAAGTTAATTTTGTTTTCGTTGGCTAGCGCGCCGGCGCCGGTGGGCGGGCTGCTTATAGTCGCCGTATTGTCCCCCGCATAGGCATCCGCTCCGGGTATATTCAGGTTGTACACCACTAGCCTATCGCCAGCCACAATCGCCTGACCGGTGCCTGTCGCAAACAGGCCGAGCTGATCAAAGCTCGTGTCATTGACCGTAAAATCGAGCAGATCGCCTGACCCCGCACCATCATCCGCCACGCGATAACGCCCGCCGGTTTTAGTCAGCAGGATTTCAATCGTCGCGCCACCATCCGTCACCCGCACGCTGTTCGGCAACGCCAAGTGTAGATCGCGTCCCATGCGCCGCAGCGCGGTGTCCGCAATATCGGTCATCTCCGCGCGCCGTGCGGTATCGACATAACCTTGCACCGGCAGCCGGATAAACATTGCCACCGCCGAGGCGATGATGCTGGTGAGTACGATCACGACAACCATCTCGACCAGGGTGAAGCCGCGATAAAGAAGGGGGCGTCTTGTGCGCATTTGCCGATTACGGTCCATATGCAGTCCGATAACCGCTTATCGCAACGGAGACCCCGTCTGGCCCAGTCACAGTCACGCTGATGAGTTTCGCTTGATTTGAAGCGCTGGTAATGAGGCTCGTCGCCGGACCTAAATCGGCGCTCGCGACAGTCACCGCAGCGCTATACCCGGTGAGGCCAAAAATTGGCGTTACGTTGTCATCAATGGGATAGATGCCGCCAGGAAGCGTAAAGCCGTTGTAATCGCCAATGTCGTCGAAAGATTGACGATTCGCTTGAGTTGGCGCGCCGCTGAATCCGCCCGCTGGATTGTTAAAATCATGCAGCGATATTTCCTCCAGCAGCGACTCCGCCACCGCGATCGCCTGCTTGCGTACCAGTGGATCGGCACTGTGCTGGGTGGTGAGATTCATCACTGACAGCACACCCGCCAAGGCAACACTCACGATAATGATGAACACGATTGCTTCGATCAGGCTGAAGCCACGCAGTCTTGCGGGCGCGGCATGCCTCGCCCCTATGCCCTTATTTGTGGACATAGCCGGTCTCCTGCTCCACCACGATCTGGCGCATCGTGCCATCGCCGCTGATGGTCAAGGTGATTTGAACATTGGGATTGGGCTGACCCAGGCTGTTGAAGTTAAAACTGGTAACAGTGATGCCAATGCCCGATGGGATTGGCACTACAAAATCGTCGTTGCCGCCCGGAGTTTTTACCGTAATCGCACACCCTGCGTCGTAGCACAAGACCAACGTGCTAGCGTTCGTCACCACGAATACATCCGCGCGCTGCGCCACAGCCACTTTTTGGCCAAAGCGAATGGTGCTGATCGCCGCTTCGTGAAAGCGCGCGGCATCAAAGGTCGGTTGTGAAAAAAAACGTGGCGCTGCAATGAGCGCCACGATTCCGACGATGACAATGATGACGACTAGCTCAATTAGGGTGAACCCCTTAAGCTCGCCTTCGTCGCGCATTGTGTCAGCAACCTACTTCCATTTCGTCCATACTTTATCAAGTGCAAGCAGGTGCAACGATGGTAACGACCGGTGCATTGCCTAGCACAGCCGGGTTTTGATAGGTAAAAGAGCAGACAGCAGAGCCTGGAACGGAGATGGTAACCGTGGCGCCAGCAGCAGCGCCGCCACCCGCAATGGTGAAATCCGTAGCACCCGACTGATTTATTTGGGCAGCTGCGAGGATTCCCAACAAATCTGCAGTCGGATATCGGTTCTGCATCGTTATACTTGCCCCTTCCATAAGAACGGGCGCGGCCGCGGCCAAGCCCTGCACCAAAGCACCGGCATGTGCCAGTGCGGCAGCCGACCTGACCGCCCCTACCGCACCATTCAGCTTGGCTTGGCGTGCTTGATCCTGCACACCAATAAACCGCGGCAAGGCCGTAGCCGCCAAGATGCCCAGAATCACAATCACCACAATCAATTCAATCAGGGTAAAACCACGTTGGTTTCGCATTTGTCTCTCCTTAGGTAAATCATTTAAACATTCCGCCCAGCAGGCTGGTGAAAGCGCCCTGTGATGTCGCATCACAATTCGCGCTTTCAACAGCCAGCTAAACCCTGTTTCAAGATACTGCAATAAGCGTGCCCAAAGGCACCCACTACCCTTCAAAACCACCGATAGGGTTCCGTCACGGCCAGGATTACACCATTAACCTCCTGTTTATCGGCATTATCCCGGCCCACTTGAGGCGCGCGTGCATACACCACCCGCACCGCATAACGCACTTCCTTGCGCCCCGTCTGATCCGGCACAAAGTGACCGCCGCGCGCGACCACATACACCAGATTTTTATCTTTTAAATCGAAATACCAATTGCCTTTGGACACTTCGCCCGGGCCGGGTGCGAAGCGCTCGCCCAGGTAATTCGCCGGCTGCTCGGCCAGCCAGTCCATCGGATTTTCTTCGGCCAGACCTGAGACACCTTGGGGCTTGCCCTTGATCAGTTTGTCCGCGATCTGCAAATGCAGGGCACTGCGCAGCGTGCCCGCCAATTGCTCCATTGCTGCTTTCTCGGCTGCCTCTTGGTAAAACCACACCCGGTCCAATAGCACGGCCCCCAGAGTGCTGATGATAATGATCACCACCAAAAATTCGAGCAAGGTGAAGCCGTGTGTTCGCCTCAACATCATTTCTTCATCGCCACCGAACCCAGATCCCAGATCGGCAGGAACACGCCCAGCGCCAGGATCAGCACAATCGCACCGATGAACACGATCAAAATCGGCTCAACTTGCGCCGAGAGGTTTTTCACTTGGTATTCCACCTCGCGGTCGTACATGTCGGCGATTTCGTCCATCAACTCGTCGATGGCGCCGGTTTCTTCACCCACCGCGATCATTTGTAGCACCACCGGGGTGAACACGCCGCTGGTGACTGCGGTGCGCAAGATGGTTTCGCCGCGCTCTACGCTGTTGCGCATTTGTTCGATGCGCTGGGCGATGTAGTCGTTGTCCACCACTTGCGAGACGACGGTAAGCCCCTGCACGATCGGCACGCCGCTTTTCGCCGCTAAGGACAAGCTGCGCGCGAAGCGGGCGAGCGTGGCTTTTTTCACGATATCACCCACGATCGGGATGCGCAGTTTGAGTTTATCCCACCAGTATTTGCCGTTTTTGCTCTGGGTGTAGAGGCGAAACCCAATCACCGCCCCCACCGTCGCCGCCAGCATCAGGGGCCAATAGTTCAGCATGAAGTTGGAGGTAGCGATGAGCACTTTGGTCAGCAGTGGTAGCTCTGCCTTGAACCCGGCATACACTTTGGCGAAGGCCGGGATGACAAAAATATTGATCACGACCAGCGCGACGATAACGGTGATGATCACAAATAGGGGATAACGCAGCGCGGCTTTGATCTGCTCGCGCGTGTGGCGCTCGAAATCCAGGTGATGAAACAGCCGCAGGAAAATTTCTTCCAGCCGGCCAGTCAGCTCGCCCACGCGCACCATGCTGATGTAGAACGGGGTGAATACTTGATCATTCCGGCGCAAGGCGGCAGATAACTCGCGCCCCGCATCCAAGCTATCACGCAGCTCTTGAATCACCTTGGCGAAAGACTTGTTGCCGGTCGATTCCTGCAAGCCCGTAAGCGCCCGCAAGATCGGTACCCCGGCGCGCAGCAGGGTATGCATCTGGCGGCTGAACATCAGCACATCAACGGTGCTGACCTTCTGCTCCGTTAGCTTATCCAGCCAGCCGCCGGTCATGAATTTTTTCGTTGCCGGCGCTAAGTTGATCTCGATCGGCGTAATGCTGTTGTTAAAGAGCTGACTGGCGACCGCGCTCGAGTCGGTGGAATCGAGCACCCCTTGCACCAACTCGCCGCGCGGGTTGCGGCCTTTGTAAGCGAACGTGGGCATGGTCTGCTATTACGTCCTATTCACTTAAAATACGACCTTACAAAATTGAACCACGGAGGACACAGAGTACACGGAGGAAATCATGTGAATTACTCCGTGTACTCTGTGTCCTCCGTGGTGAAAAGGTGTTTGCATTTTTATTCCTCCGCCACATTGCTCACCCGCATCGCTTCCGCCACGGTGGTTTTTCCGTTCACCGCGAGGGTGACCGCGTGGCGGCGCAGGGACCCCCCCGCCAAGCTTTGCCGTGCGAGTTTGATGAAGTGGTTGGGGTCATGGTGGTTGACGGCTTCGGCCAGCGGCGCGGTCATTTCCATCATTTCGTATACGCCGATGCGGCCCGCGAAGCCGGTGCCGTTGCATTGCGAGCAACCGCGGCCTAGCACATAGCGGCGATTCTTTGCTTCCGCGCCGATCTCTAAGCTCAGCCAAGTCAACTCCGAAGGCAGTGGCGCATAGTCTGCCGCGCAGCTCTCACACACCATGCGCACCAGACGCTGCGCCAGCACCGCTTGGATCGACATCGCCACCATGTAGCGCGGCACGCCCATGTCGAGTAGGCGAATCGGCGTGCTGACTGCATCGTTGGTGTGCAACGTCGAGAGCACCATGTGGCCGGTGATGGCGGCGCGCATGGCGATTTGCGCGGTCTCTTGATCGCGCATCTCACCGATCAGCATGATGTCTGGATCTTGCCGCAGCGCGGAACGCAGTACGCGCGAGAAAGTAAGATCGATCTTTTCATTTACCTGCACTTGGTTGATGCCTGGCAGACGGTATTCCACCGGGTCTTCCACGGTGATGATTTTGGTCTCGACCGAATTCAGTTCCGACAGCACGGAGTAGAGCGTCGTGGTTTTTCCGCTGCCGGTAGGCCCGGTCACGAGCACCATGCCGTGCGGGCGGGTGAACAGCTCACGAAAGCGCTTCAGCATATCCGGTGGAAACCCAAGCCGGTCGAGGCCCAATGCGCCCGAACTTTGGGAGAGCAAACGCATCACGACTGATTCGCCATGCTGCGTCGGCATGGTTGAAATACGAATGTCGATCGACTGGTTTTTCAGCTTCACATTGAAGCGGCCATCCTGTGGCAGGCGTTTCTCTGAAATATCCAAACCCGACATAAGTTTGAGGCGCAAGGCCAGCGCGGTGGCGATTTTGGGGTCGGCCTCGGTCTGCAAGTGCAACACGCCATCGATGCGAAAGCGAATTTGCAAGCGGGCTTCCTGCGGCTCGATGTGGACGTCGGAAGCGCGAATCTGCGCCGCATCCTCGAACACCGATTGCAGCAATTTGACGACCGGCGCATCTTCCAGACTCTGATTCAGCCCCAATGTGCCGAAATCGACGGCGCTATCGCCGAGGTCATCTTCCAACTCATGCGCCAAGTCCGATATTTCTTCGGTACGACGATAAAACCGGTCGATAGCGGCGAGCAGTAGGGTTTCGTTCACCACCGCCAGGTTGATATCGTGCTTCAGGATGCGCGCGATCTCGTCATAGGCGAATAGATCGGTCGGGTCCGCCATGCCGACCAGCACGCCGCCCGCTTTTTGCTCCATCACCACCGCGCGGAAGCGCCGCGCCTGGGTTTCCGGCAACAAACGCACGATTTCTGGCTTGAGGTTGTAGTATTTAAGGTTGATGAAGGGAATGTTGAGCTGCTTGGCGATGGCCTCCGAGATTTGTTCTTCGGTCACATAGCCTTGCTCGACGAAAAACCGGCCCAGCTTGCGCCCGGTGCGTTTTTGCTCTTCGAGCGCGAGCTTAAGCTGTTCTTCTGAAATGAATTTTTGGCCGACGAGAATTTCGCCCAGGCGAACTTTCTCAGGCCGCGCCATGACTCATTCCGCCAATGTTTAAGCTAAACTTCATATATACTTTGCAGGTCATTGATACTAAACAGTAACTGTTTTTAACTTGGGATACAAGGGAATGTTCGAACTCGTGCTGTACCAACCGGAAATCCCGCCAAACACGGGAAACATCATTCGCTTATGTGCTAATAGCGGCACAAAACTGCATCTAGTTGAGCCGCTGGGGTTCTCTTTGGAAGATAAACAGCTCATCCGCGCCGGCTTGGATTATCACGAATTCGCCAGCCTGGTCGTACATACGGACTGGGAAGCGTGTAAGCAGGCACTCGGCCCGCGCCGCCGCTTCGCGCTCACCACCAAGGCCACGCGCTGGCATGCGGATGTGCGCTTCGAGGCGGGCGATGTATTCGTGCTGGGCCCGGAGACGCGCGGCCTGCCGCAGGAAGTGCTGGAGGAATTTAGTGAGGAGAATCGATTGCGGCTGCCGATGCAACCGCAGGTGCGCAGCCTGAATCTATCCAACGCCGCAGCGGTGATGGTTTATGAAGCGTGGCGGCAGGTGGGGTTTGAGGGAGCGGTGTAAAACAAAAACTTAGCCGCGGATTAACGCGGATTAACGCTAATTGTTAAAACGGATCGCGGGGTTTAATTCGCGAAATTAGCGTTAATTCGCGGCTAGCTTTTTATCCTGCCTTCGATTACGCCAAACGCCCATGGCAATGCTTGAATTTCTTGCCGCTGCCGCACGGGCAGGGATCGTTGCGGCCGACTTTGTCTTCAGGGCGCACGAACGGCGCGTGCTCCTCAGCCGCGTC
>JAUXTZ010000114.1 GCA_030681095.1 Burkholderiales bacterium | reverse complement strand
GTTGTTGAAAGCCCTCGGCGAGGCAGTGCTTAGCGCCGACGTGCCCGTAGCGCTCCTGAAAGAAACCATCGCAGCGAGCGTTGCGCATGGCTGAACGCGCCGCCTACGCCGCGCTTTCCGAACAGTCCCGCGGACGCCGCCACCCGGAACCAGCCCCTGCCGGCCGTAGCGAGTTTCAGCGCGATCGCGATCGCATCATTCATTCCACCGCGTTTCGCCGCCTAGAATACAAAACCCAAGTATTCGTGAATCACGAAGGCGATCTGTTCCGCACCCGTCTCACGCATTCACTCGAAGTTGCCCAAATCGGACGCGCCATCGCGCGCAGCCTGGGGCTGGATCAGGATTTAGTCGAGGCGATCGCGCTCGCGCATGACTTGGGCCACACCCCGTTCGGCCACACCGGTCAGGACGCCTTGAATGCCTGCATGCAAGACTACGGCGGCTTCGAGCACAATCTGCAGTCGCTGCGCGTAGTCGATATGCTGGAGGAGCGCTATGCGGAATTCGATGGGCTGAACCTGACCTTCGAGACACGCGAGGGAATCCTCAAACACTGTTCGCTGCCCAATGCCCAGCAATTGGGTGAGATAGGCGAACGCTTCCTGCATAAACAGCAACCCTCGCTCGAAGCACAAGTGGCCAACCTGGCCGACGAAATTGCTTACAACAACCACGATGTGGATGATGGGCTACGTTCTGAGTTAATCGAGTTGGATCAGCTTTCCCAAGTCACCGTGTTCGCGCGCCACTTGAGTGAAGTCAAGCAGCGCTATCCCACGCTCAATGGCCGACGCGTCATCCACGAGACCGTGCGGCGCATGATCAACACCCTGATCACCGATCTGGTTGCACAGAGCACAAAAAATATTGCTCTCGCTCACCCGCGCTCAATTGACGAGGTACGCCAAGCACAAGCGCTCATCGGCTTTTCCGACACGATCCGCACCGAGCAGCGCGAATTGAAGCAATTTCTGCGTACGCAGCTTTATCACCATTATCGCGTCAACCGCATGAGCGGCAAGGCACGGCACATCATCAAGGCGCTGTTCGATGCCTTCATGCAAGACCCGAAACTGCTGCCGCCGCAATACCAGGATAAAGCCCACCAAGACCAGGCGCGCGCCATCGCCGACTATATCGCGGGCATGACCGACCGCTATGCGATGAAGGAATACCGCCACTTATTTTCGGTAGAAGAATTGTGAGCAGCGTGGCTTCGACCAGCGTCATCCCCTGGCTACCCACTACCAGCGCCCTAAAAGAGTCGGAACTCAGCCTTGCTGAGCAAGTCGCCATGATGCTCAGGGCCGAACGACAAGTCGTGGTGCTCGCCACGGGGCGCGACATGGGGCGTATGGGCGGGTTTCTCGCTGATCTCACCCACGCCGTGTCGCAGCACGACTCGGTGCTGCGCATCAAAGCCGCGCTCGATACCCAAGAATTGTTCGTCGCGCTCGCCGGTCAACTCAACGTGCCGGCGCATGATTTAAGCCCCATGCAACTCGCGTCCAAAGTCGGTGAGCGGCTGAGCGAAGCGGCGCCGCGCGGCGGCTTTGTATTGTTATGCGAAGGTGCGCACCTATTCTCGAGTGCGCTGCTGGAAAGTATTCGCCAGCTGAGCAACTACCCCATCAATATCGTGCTGTGCGGTCACCGCCCCTTGTTGCGGCGGCTAGCCCGATCCACACTGAACCAGCGTGTGAATTACCGCTTGGAACTCGATACCTCTCCTCTCGCCACTCCGCTCAAATGGTTCGTGGTGCTCGCGGTGTTTGCTGGGCTCGCCTATGCGGGAACCAGTTGGCTGGCACGCAAGCCCGCGCGTGAGCAAGAAATCATTCACCGCATATCGAACACGTTCGACGCCGCGCCGCAACTTCAGCCCAGCCTCGCCCTGCTACCGGCCTTACCCACGCTTCCAGCTTTAATCAACGCTGCGCCGGAGACAGATCAAGACATCATGCTGGTATTCGATCCCGCTCTAAAACGACAACCTGCTGACCCTGCCAAGCACTAAATACGGTAGGCGCGTGCCGGGTGAATTTACATCAACACGATATCGTACTGCTCCTGGGTATATTGCGTTTCCACTTGCAAAGAGATGGGCTTACCGATGAAGTCGGCGAGTTGCGCGAGACTTTGCGATTCCTCGTCCAGGAACAGGTCGATCACCTGTTGCGAGCCCAGGATGCGGAACTCGCGCGCACTGTATTGACGCGCTTCGCGCAATAACTCGCGCAGGATCTCATAGCAAACAGTCTGCGCGGTTTTCAGCTCGCCCCGGCCCTGGCAGGTCGGGCACGTCTCGCACAAAACATGGGCCAGGCTTTCGCGCGTGCGTTTGCGCGTCATCTCCACCAAACCGAGTGTAGAGAAGCCGCTGACCGTCATCCGCGTTCGATCGCGCGCGAGCGCTTTTTTGAATTCCTCCAGCACTGAGGTTTTATGCTCGGCATTTTCCATGTCGATGAAATCGAGAATGATAATGCCGCCGAGATTGCGCAAACGCAGTTGACGCGCGATGGCATGCGCCGCCTCAAGGTTGGTTTTATAGATGGTGTCGTCAAAATTGCGCACCCCGACAAATCCACCGGTATTCACGTCGATGGTCGTCAACGCCTCAGTCTGGTCAATGATCAGATAGCCGCCGGATTTCAGCTCCACTTTGCGCGAGAGCGCCTTCTCGATTTCATCTTCCACCAAATACAAATCGAACAAGGGACGCTCGCCCTGATAGTGCTCCAGGCGCGAGGCGACATTGCTCATGTAGTTGGCAGAAAACGATTGCAGCTTGCCATAGGTCTCGCGCGAATCGACAATGATGCGATCGGTTTCGTCCCACACAAAATCGCGCAGCACGCGCAGCGCCAAATTCAGCTCGTGGTAGAGCATGGTCTGCGGCGCAGCGGTTTTTGCCTGCTCCCCGATGCGGCTCCAAATGCGCTGCAAATAATGAATATCGGCTAATAGCTCGTGATCGGTGGCCGTTTCGGCGCTGGTGCGCACGATGAAGCCGCCCTTCACCTCGGACGGCATGAGTTGCTGCAATTTGCTGCGCAGCAACTCGCGCTCTTGTTCAGCTTCAATGCGCTGCGAAATACCGATGTGCGATTCTTGCGGTAAATACACCAGCAAGCGGCCGGCGATGCTCATTTGCGTCGACAGCCGCGCGCCCTTGGTGCCGATCGGATCCTTGATCACTTGCACTAAGAGGGTCTGCCCTTCGAACAATATCTTTTCGATCGGTTTTTCTTCGTCCTGCTTTTGCTGCCAAATATCCGCTACATGCAAAAACGCGGCGCGATCCAATCCTATTTCAACGAACGCCGACTGCATGCCAGGGAGCACGCGGCACACGCGGCCCTGGTAGATGTTGCCGACCATGCCATAACTGGAAGCGCGCTCGATATGCAGCTCCTGCACCACGCCTTGTTGCATCACCGCCACCCGCGTTTCTTGCGGCGTGATATTGATCAATATTTGTTCGCTCATAACACCTGAACACCGAATGATTTAAGTAAGCGCGCGGTTTCGAATAAGGGCAGCCCCATTACGCCCGAATAACTGCCGTCGATACGCGAAATAAATGCGGCGGCTAACCCTTGTATGG
Source organism: Burkholderiales bacterium (assembly GCA_030681095.1). Lineage (GTDB taxonomy): Bacteria > Pseudomonadota > Gammaproteobacteria > Burkholderiales > Thiobacteraceae > RBG-16-58-11. Next base: position 1,627 of record JAUXTZ010000114.1, on the reverse strand, counting down.
CATAGGCACCGGCCTTGTCCTGCGGCTCGCCGCTCAATACATATTGCGAGATTTCGCCCGGCGCCAAACGCCGGAAAGTCACGGCCGATTCCGACCGCAGCAACTTTATTTTTCCTTCGTGCACCATCGCCACCGCCGAAATGACTTGGTGCGTACGCCCGGAAAGTGCTTGCAACATCGACGTCGCCTCGGCATGGCTTTGCGGTTTGCCTAAAATGCGCCGGCCCAAAATCACTGCCGTATCCGCCGCCAACACTGGGTGGCGCTTCATGCGCCGTTCCACCACCCGCATCCACGTCACCTCAGCTTTGATGCGGGCAATGCGCTCCACATAGTCAGCAGGCACCTCTCGCGGCAAAGGGGTCTCATTCACGTCCGGCACCAGCACGCGGAATTTGATCCCAATTTGTTGGAGTAATTCACGCCGGCGCGGTGATTGCGAGGCAAGGTATATTTGGGTCGCTGCCGTCATGGTTAGGCAAAGAAAATCGGTGCCGCAAATACGGCAAAGCCAAGAATCAACCTCAATTAGGAAAACTAGGCGCTCGGGGGCGTGAGCAAATGCAATTTGGCAAAGCAGCCGATGAGTATCAGGCCCATGCCGCCCACAAACAGCGTCATGGTTTCAAAGCCAGCCAGATGGTAGTGGCCAGTGATACGCCAAATCCCGGCCGCGGACGTCAAGAGCACGCCCAACACACCCACGCCACACCCACCGTTTGCGATCAGCTTATTCATATTTCCCCCCATCTCGATTGGTTGGTTATGCCCACGAAAGCTTACCTTATTTTGCGGCACTTGCGCGCGAATCACGCAGCGCCAACTGCCGGTCGTGCAGTTTGCTTAAAGCCCCCAAGGCAAGCACTGCGCCCAGCCCGGCGAGCGCCATGTCCGATTGCGTATCCCATTCGTAACCCTGGGTGGCCAAAAACGCTACACCGGCATCGCCGGACGCGATCGCTACCCACCACTCCAATATCTCATACAGCGCACTCAAAGCCAGACAAAAACTCAGCACCACAAACACCAGCCAGCCGCAGCCGCGCACCACCTTAAGCCGCAATAAAATTTCTCGCGCCAGTATCGCCGGAATAAAACCCTGCGCCAGATGGCCGACTTTATCGTAGTTATTGCGCTGCCAATGCAGCCACTCACTTAACCAATCGAACAGCGGCACCTCGGCGTAGGTGTAGTGCCCGCCCACCATGAGGATCACGCTGTGGATAAGCACCAGCCAATAGGCGAGCGGAGTTAAGGGGAAGCGGCGATAAGTGGTGGCCAGCACCGCAAAGCCGATCAGCGCGGGCGCCACTTCGAGCAGCCAGGTGAACCCATCTTTCGGCGCAATGGCAGACCAAATCAGCACGCCAAAATAGATGCCGAGCCACAGGATGCGCGATGTCTTACTCACGATGGTAGGGATGGTTGTGCAGAATGCTGTGCGCGCGATAGAGCTGCTCCGCGAGCAATACGCGCACCATGCCATGGGGTAGCGTGAGCGGTGACAATGACCACAGCAGATCGGCGCGGGATTTGATCTCCGGCGCCAAGCCATCCGCGCCACCGATGATCAGCGCTGCATCGCGACCGGCCCCCAGCCATTTTTGCATTTCCAATGCCAGCGACT
>JAUXTZ010000077.1 GCA_030681095.1 Burkholderiales bacterium | reverse complement strand
TGTTTATACAGCCGAATGCGCGCCGGACGCTCGCCTTGGATCAGATGTTCCACCCACACGAAAAAGTCGGTCCATACCGTCTGAAAACAAATTTAACCACAAAACGCTCGACCCACCAGGCTGGTGACGAAAAATAGCAAGGTTGCGGCGATAAACAGCAGCACCGATAGCAGAATCAAATCTTGCGGGTAAAAGACAAAATTAAAGATATAAAATTTGCGCGCCGCAATGTCGAGCAGCAAGGCCTGGGATGGGTCCGTGCCGCGTGGCCAGGGTAGCCACACCAGCCCAAAGAACACGCCATAGGCCAGCGCCAGCACCGCCCATTTAAAGCGGCGAAAGCTGCCGTGAATCGAACGCTGAAAGATCGGAATGCGCTTTTGATATAAGGCACTCTGTTCTTCAATACCCGCTTGCATTGCGCTTTCCCCAGATATCAAAACCTCGCATCAGGGCGAGGTTTTGATATGCCATCTTCTACACAAATCAATGAACAGGATTACTTCCCGCCACCCAATTCATGTACATAGACCGTTAAAACCTTAATCTGTTCCGGCTTCAGGCGTTGGCCCCAGGCCGGCATCACGCCTTTATTTAAACCACTCTTGATCACATTTTGTACGGCAGCCAATTTAGTCGAAGGGCCGTCCGCATTCGGCACATTCGCCCAGAGCCAGATTTTATCCGTCAGGTTCGGCGCACCGATGACTGGGCGTCCGCGCGCATCGTCGCCGTGGCAATAGAAACAGCCTGCGGTTTCAGAATGGAACAATGCTTTGCCGGCATCGGCTTTCGCCGTGTCCATTTTCTCCCCGGACAGCGACAACACATAATTCGCCAGTTGATCGATCTGCTCGCCGGATAGCGCTTCGCCGAACGGCGGCATGTAGCCGCGGCGCCCCTGGATCAGCGTTTCTTGGATCTTTTCAAAACTCCCGCCATAGAGCCAATCGTCGTCCGCCAGATTGGGAAAGAAGCCGATCTTGCCTTGACCACCTGCTTGATGACAGGTTGCACAGTTATCCGCAAACAGCTGCTTGCCGGCGGAAGCGATGAAATTATTGAGATCAGGATCTTTGGCGATCGCCGCATAGGGCTGCGCTGCGACTTTATCGAAAAATGGTTTCTGTATCGCCGCGAGTTCATTCATTTCGCGCATCAGATCGGCGCGGGTATTCCAGCCGGTGGTTTTCGTCACGCCTTTTGCGTCGACATAGGTGATTTTGCCCACGCCGGGGGTAAAGCTCTTCGCCACTGGCCACGCGGGAAACCAAATCCAATACAGCACGGCGAACAAGATGCTGAGATAAAACGTCCATATCCACCAGCGCGGCAGCGGGTTGTTATATTCCTGCAGGTCGCCATCCCAGGCGTGGCCGGTGGTTTGTACCGCTTGCGATTGCATTTTGTCCTTGCTCATAACTTAACCTTTAGTATCCGAGTCGTCATCCAGAAACGGGATGTTCTTATACGATTCCAGTTTCTTGCCGCGCTTCTTACTGCCATAAACCCACAACACGATCGCGACAAAGGTCACGAAAAATATCACCAGCGCGAGTGACTTGGCATTAGAGGGATTGGAGAGCCACTCAATCATCACACCGCTCGCTTAGCGAAACTTCACAAAGTGATCGTTATCGTATTGGCTGAAATCGACCATGGTACCCAGCACTTGCAAGTAAGCGATCAACGCATCAAGCTCTGAGACAGAGCTACGGTCGCCGTCAAAGTTGCCTTCCTCGGCTTGCTTCACCAGATTTTGCTGCGCATTGGGTATATGCAATTGCTGCGCCACCCCTTCGCCAAAGCGCTTCACATTGTTTTGATACTCGAGTTCCGTGAGCGAATACGGAACGCCCACTGCGCGTTGTGCGCGGAGGCGATCGACCAGATCGGAAGTGTCGAGCGACGTGCTGAGCAGCCACGGGTAGTTCGGCATCACCGATTCCGGCACCATGGAGCGCGGGGCAATCAAATGCTGCACCTGCCACTCGTTCGAGTATTTCTTGCCGACGCGCGCCAGATCTGGGCCCGTGCGTTTAGAGCCCCACTGGAACGGATGGTCATATTGCGATTCCGCCGCCAGTGAATAATGGCCGTAGCGCACCGCTTCGTCTTTCAGCGGACGAATCATTTGCGAATGGCAGGTGTAGCAACCTTCGCGCACATAGATATCGCGTCCACGCGATTCGAGCGCGGTGAAGGGACGAATGGTTTCCAGACCGGTTTTTGCATCTTTAGTGTTTTCCACCGTGCTTTTGATCAAGAACAGTGGCGCGATTTCCACCAGACCACCGATGCTGATCGCGACCATGGTCAACACCAGCATCAGACCAACGTTAGTCTCGATCCACTCATGTTTGAAATTGAAGTTCATGCTGAGTCCTTATCCCTTTTACGCTATAGCTCTTGCCAGCTTCGCGGCGAGCTTGGCATCCAGTTCGGCCGCTTCGCGCTTGGCTTGGCCGATCGTCATCCACACGTTGTACACCATGATGAACACACCGCCGAGGAAGAACATGCCGCCGATGGCGCGCATGGCATAGAACGGCTTCACCATTTCGACCGTCTCGGCGAATGAATATTTCAGGTTGCCGAAGTCATCGAACGTGCGCCACATCACGCCTTGGCCAATACCCGAAATCCACATCGCGATGATGTAGAGCAGGATGCCGATGGTGGCGAGCCAGAAATGCCAGTACACCAAACGCTGACTATAGAGCTTGGTATCCCATAGCTTGGGAATCATGTGGTAAAAGGAGCCGAAGGTGATCATCGCCACCCAACCCAGCGCGCCGGAATGCACATGGCCGATAGTCCAGTCGGTGTAATGCGACAGCGCGTTCACGTCTTTCAAGGACATGATCGGGCCTTCGAACGTAGACATGCCGTAGAACGACAAGGCCACTGCCAGGAAACGCATGATCGGATCGGTGCGCAACTTATCCCACGCGCCGGACAGCGTCATGACGCCGTTGATCATGCCGCCCCATGAGGGCAGCAGCAGCATGATGGAGAAAGTTGCCGCGAGGGTGGATGTCCAATCGGGGATCGCGGTCCAGTGCAAATGGTGCGAGCCGACCCACATATACAAGAAGGACAGCGCCCAGAAATGCACGATGGACAAGCGATAAGAATAGATCGGGCGGCCGGCTTGCTTGGGCACGAAGTAATACATCATGCCGAGGAAAGCCGCGGTGAGGAAAAAGCCCACCGCGTTATGGCCGTACCACCATTGCGTCATCGCATCCTGCGCGCCGGCGAACAGGCTGTAGGATTTCATCGAGAACAGATTGATCGGCATCGCCAGGTTATTGAAGGTGTGCAGCAAAGCGGTCGCGAGAATAAAGGCGATATAAAACCAGTTGGCGACATAGATGTGCGGCTGCTTGCGGCGCATCACGGTGCCGAAAAACACGATCATGTAAGCGATCCACACCACTTCGATCAGGATGTCGATCGGCCACTCCATTTCCGCGTACTCGCGGCCTTGAGAGAAGCCGAGTATGTAACTGGTGGCGGCCAACACGATCACCGCTTGCCAGCCCCAGAACGTAAAGTTAGCTAGCGCATCGGAAAACAGCCGGGTTTGGCAGGTGCGCTGCACCACATAATAAGAGGTTGCGAAGAGCGCCGAGCCGCCGAAGCCGAAAATCACGCCGCCGGTATGCACCGGGCGCAAACGGCCAAAACTGATATAGGGGCTATCGAAATTCAGAAACGGCCAGGCCAATTCGGAGGCGATATACACACCTGCCAACATGCCCACCACGCCCCACACCAGAGTCATTATTGCGAACTTGCGAACTACGTCGAAATTGTATTGTTCATTACTTGAAATGCTTAGCGACGCCATGCTTCACTCCTGTGCTCGCCCCCTCTCAAGGTAGGCCTGCAAACATATGGGATAAATCTGTCTTATTTATTGCGACTCTTAAACCGTATAAGTATATACTTAAATACTATTTCTCGACAAGGCTGGCCGTAGTAAAAAACATTGAAACCGCCTATTTTCCAGCCAATAACTGCTTGATATCGTTGACCATAGGCGCCACACCCCGGCCAAAGCCATACATCAAACGCAGACGGCCTTGCGGGTCAAACAAAAAAGTGTTGGCGCTGTGATCTAAGGTATAGCCCATCTTCGAAGCGCTGGCCTGTTTCTGATAAAACACCTTGAACGACTTCGCAACTAGGGCGACCTCGTCTTCGGTACCCGTCAAACCTAAAAAACTCGGGTGGAAAGAGGGAACATATTGCGCGAGCAGCGCCGGGGTATCCCGCGCTGGATCCAGCGTCACAAACAGCACTTGCACCTTGTCGGCATCTTTGCCTAATTGCTTGAGGGTTTGCGCCATTTCCCCCAAGGTGGTGGGGCAGACATCAGGGCAATGTGTGTAGCCAAAAAAGATCGCCACCGCCTTGCCATGAAAATCGACCAAGCTACGGTGCTGTCCGGTGTGATCAATAAGATTGAAATCCTTACCCCAATCCACGCCGGTGATATCGGTGCCCTGGAATGCGCTTTTACTGGGTGCGCTTGGGCCGCACCCGGCCACCAGCATGCTCAGCATAAGCCCAATAAAACCCTGAAAAACAGACGAAACAGGCATCGCCATCCTCTCCACAAATACGGCAATAAGAGGACGAAATTATCCTGTTTTAAGCTGGGTTTGTCACTAACTCAGCGGGGCTAAAGGTTGAAGAGAGGCGCTAAGCCGTAGTATTGATGTTCCGCCCGACATTCGGCGGCAAGCCAGAAGTGGAAGGCGGCTGGGGAATGGCTTGAATCAAGGATAGGGCTGCCTGGGTTTGGCTATCCAAGGCCTTTTTCAGCACCGCCACGCTCAACGCTTGAGCATTGGTGCTGTTAGCCAAAGCACTCAGGCTATTTCCAGTTATATCCATAATAATTTCTCACCTGGCAACACTACCTTTTAAGGTTAGCGGCCGGACTCGGCTCGAATCAAGAGCAAGCCAAATTTTTTTACTGGAGTGAGGTACGGTCAAACCGCTAGCGAACGATCAGCCATAAGGTGGCCGCCAACCAAGCAAACAAAGTGACCACCAAATGCGGATCCTGTACTGCTTCGCTCGCTGGGTCTTCGCCTTGGCTATGCTGGTGCAGCAGGAAGAGATAGCGGAACAAGCCATAAATCACGAACGGCACGGTGAGCATCAACATCGGCGCGCCATGCATGGCGATGGTTTCTGGACTCAGCGTGTACAAGCTGTAACTCATGACAACACACGCGGCGGTAATCGTGATCATCGGATCCAGCAAGGCAGCGCTGTAATCGCGCAGCACTTTGCGCTGCGCAGTTTTATCGGCGTCTTCCTTCCCCAATTCGGCGCGGCGCTTTACGAAACCGAGAAACAGCGTGAGCATCAAACCACACAGCAGCAGCCACTGCGAAGGCGGGATGCCGACACCGCTGGTACCGGCCAGCAAGCGCAGCATGAAACCGGCCGCGATGATGAACACATCCAGAATCACCACGCGTTTCAAGCCCAGGGTGTAAGCAATATTCATCAGGCCATAGATCGCGAGCAGTATTGCGACGAGCGGTGAAGCGTAATAACCCAGTACGCCGCCCAGCGTGCCCGCCACGAGCGCTAAAGCCATCGCTGCATTCATGCTGACGCTGCCACGCGCCAAGGGCCGGTTGCGCTTGCGCGGATGCTGGCGGTCCGCCTCGCGGTCGGCGATATCGTTCAATATGTAAACGCAACTCGACACCATCGCGAAGCCGCCTGCCGCCGCGAGCACACGCCACACCATGCTCGCATCGCCCCAGGCGTGACCGAATAACAGCCCGACG
>JAUXTZ010000076.1 GCA_030681095.1 Burkholderiales bacterium | reverse complement strand
ACCGATCCAGCGGCCGGGTCGACTGATTCCGGTCGCGTGTATATGACTGGGGTGTCAAGGCGCCAGGCAAGTCATTTTGGGTTTTGTAATACTGCAATCCGGCCTTGATATCGGCGTTATCGGTGATGAACCAATCGGCATCGAGCATCAGATTGTTCACCGAGGTTTTGGAATGGGCGCGCTCCGAATTGCCTTCGATGACATTCGCCTGCGCCTGCAGGCCGAGCCTGTCGCTGACAAAACCGCCGGCGCGCAAATAGGTGTCTGTCAGCACCCGGCCATTGTCCGCAACAGACAGGGTTTCCTTGGCCGTTATGGCGGTCTTTCGCGGAATCCGCTTGGTCACGAAATTAATCACACCGCCGACGTTGTTCGGACCATAGTGAACCGCAACGCCGCCTCTTGCCACATCGATGGTTTCCACAGCGTTAATGGTTAGTGGAAACAGCGATAAGCCGGTCTGGCCGTAAGGCGCCAACGTAATCGGCATGCCGTCGACCAGCACCAGCACCTGCTCGCTGCGCAAGGGATTGAGGCCGCGCACACCGATGTTCGGCAGTATCCCGGTACCGCTTTCGTCCAAAATCCGCACACCCGGCACCATGCGCAACGCATCCTCCACGGTGCGCGCACCGGACTCGGTCAATTCCTGAGAGGTGACGACGGTCCGCGCTCCAGGGTGTTTCTTAGCCGCTTTCGGCGTGGGCGAGCCGAGCCAGTCGGCGCTGACCGATACTTCCTCAAGTTGTTTCGTCTCTTGCGCTTGGGCGGAACACGCCAGGGGAATCATCAGCACAGCCAGCAGTTTCTTGTTCATACAGCCTCCAGATACAGTTGCAAAGGGTTTCTGGCTGGCTGGCTTGAAAGGCTAGCTGGCGGGTCGGGTTGTTTATTTGGTGAGAATGAGTTTCTCGTTACGGGTAATGCGCAGGCGGTATTCCTCGCCCTTGTGCACAATGACCACCTCGTTGCCGCTACGGAACAGTTCGCGGCTATCAAGGTGCACGGGCAACGGCGATGCGGCGGCAATCATCAGGTCGGGCTTAGGGCCGGCGTTCATGCCGCTCACCTTGTCCGAACAAAACTCTTGGAATACAGGAACCCCTGGACGAAGCTGAACCCCATTTCCCGCGCAAGAAGAAGGTCGTCGCGGGTTTCCACGCCTTCAAGCACGGTCTTTATCCCGAGTTGGGAAATCATTTTCTGCGTCCATTCCAGAATGATCAGGCGACGCCGTTCTGGAATATTCGCCAGCCAGGAGCGATCAAATTTGATGAAAGCCGAATCCATCATGGCATCGAAAGAAAACAGGCCGCTTGATGTTCCCAGATCGTCCATTGCTATTTTGACGCCGACCGCCTTCAAGTCGTCGATCATTAGGCGCGTAAAGTGGACGTCACCAATGTGCAGATTTTCGATGACCTCAATGACCAGTTCACACCCGGGACGCTGATGTTGTGCGAACAATTCTGCAAACACATTGGATTCCCGCGCATTTCCGGCGTTATAACTGTCCGGATCGACGTTGAGAAATAGCATTGTGGTATCGGGCACGGCGGCGATCTGCAGCTTTTTCATTTCCAGCTCGGCGTGAAATAGCAGCAGCGGATTATCGTGCAGCAATCCGAACATGCGGTCCGGCGCCACGGGTGTTCCATCCGACCGCCAGAAGCGGGCCAATGCCTCGTAGCCTGCGATATCCCCGCTCATCGTGTCTACGATAGGCTGGTACTCCACGCCGAAACGCCGTTTCAGCAGAATGTCCAGCGCTTCGTGAGGGTGCAGGCTATTGGCTGGGGCGGCGTTTTGGGGTAACGCCAAAACACCCACCTCCAGTGCCGGGATTGCGCTCATGATTGTTCTCTTATACTGAAAATATTATTGCGATTTGGCTGCCGGCTCCGGATTCGGATGATCGATAGGAACAAGCGCTTCGTGTTCACGTTGGCGATTTCACGGTTGCGGTGGGAGTTCGGTGCCGAAGCCGGGCAGGAGAGGGATGGACTGGATGTCATTTTTCTGCCATTGGCCGTAATGGTTCGATGGGCTCACCAGACAGGCTGACCCGACCGGAAGACAGCCGTGCCAGTGCTACGGCGAAACCGGAGATGCTTGCCCCTTTGAACAGCACGCAGGGTTTTCCGGTGCGCTTGCAATGGCGCTTCAACTGGTAATAGGCATTGTGGCTGACGTAATCGGTAGGACAGATCACCGCATCGGCGGCGCTGAGCAGGTCGGGCAGCCTTGAGAGGGATTCTTCCTTGCCGCCATCGTGGTGGATCAGGCGCACGCCGAGGCGTTCGGCCAGTTGCCGGTAATGCGGTAGCAGCGGGGTGCGACCGCCGATGACGCAGATTACGCAGCGGCCTTGCCGGCGCGTTATGCAGGTGTCGCACTCGCCGCTGCAGGTCGTCGCACTTGGCGCGCGGCTCGACGCCTCCTCCAGCCAGAATCGTTCCAGCGCGTCGCGCTCGGCGGCGGTTTTTTCCATCTCGCGGACAAGGCGCGCCTTGTCGCCGCGCAGGATGGCGACCTTTTCTTCCAGCGTTTCGATTCGCGCCTCGGCTTCTCGCACGCGGCTGGCTTGGGCTTCCGCCAACAACAGGCGGCGCCCGATGGCGCTCATGGCCTGGCCGGATTCCAGCTCGCGCACCCGGTTCAGCAGGGGTTCCAGGTGAGCGACCTGTTCGTTGGCGCGTGCCAGGTCGCGTTTGGCCGAGTCGGTTTGCAGGCTTTGCTGGCGCAGTTCTTCCGCGAGGCGAGCATTTTCCGCGCCCAGGTCGGTTTGCTCGCGTTGCAGCCATTCCAGCCGCCGCAGATCGGCGGCCTGACCGGCGCCGATCTGGTGACTGAACATGTGGACATCGCCATAGACCTGGTTGCGGGTATCCCGGCTGGCGGCCTTGTGGGTGAGTGCAGCCCACATGGCATCGGCGACTTCGCCGCGCTTCAGGTGCTGCTTCCACAAGGCCAGCACGTCGGCGTCGGATTTGACGCGCTCGAAGCGGGCGATGACGATCGCGTACTTGCGCTCCAGAAGCTTGTGCATGGCCTCGGCGGCGTCGTTGCGCGAGCAGGACAGCGAGACGGCTTCGACATGCAGGCGGTAGGGATCGAAGCACTCGCCGCCGAAGTTGCCATTAAAACCGCACTTGCGGGCGATCTTCTTGAGTTCGTCCAGCGTGAGGCAGGAACCAATCACCGGGCAGTGGTGCTTTTCTTCGAGTTCCCAGAGCTTTGGGCGGCGGGGCGCCGGTTGCTTGCGCGATTCAGGTTCGCTTTCCACCATCGACGTGACAAGGGCTGAAGATGCGGGCGCGACGCCCGCCTTGGCGAACAAGCCCGCCAGCAAGCCTTTCGGTTCGCAACGGTCACACATGGCGGTGGTGCTTCAATCTGGCCGGATAAATATGCCGTGCGCCTTCCACGCGCGGAATAGCTGTCTCTTCGCCGATGTCGGTCTGGATCGGTGCGGCGAAGGCGTCGCGCGACAGGCCCATGCCGTTCAGCATCCAGACGCCGACCCAGGTGCGGGTGAAGCGCTCGAAGCTCGCCTGGCTGCCCCACGCCAGCAGCAGGGTGAAGGCGTCGTGGCGGCCGCGCGGTTCGTTGAGCTGGTGCGAGACGAGCCCCGCCGCCTGCTGCAAGGTCTCGCGTGCCGCCTGATAGGCATGGCGGAAATGGTCGTGGTGGCGCGGCAGCACGTGAAAGTGATAGGCGATCGCGAGCATCAGCGCGGCTCCAGGGTTTCGGCCAGCATGCGCCAGCCGGTGGTTTCGGGGGTGCCGGGCTTGCGCTTGCCGAAGAAATAGGCGATGAACTCGCCCGTCGCGTCGAACAGTTCGATCGAGGTGACGATGCCGTCGGCGGTGGGTTTTCTCACCAGCCAGGCCTGCGCCACCCTGTCTTCGCGCAGATGCAGGCTGAAATCCCGATCGAGCACGTTGATCCAGTTGCCTATGCGCTGGATGGTCCTCACCGGGGCGGTGTGGATCTGGATGCAGCCGGGGTTGCCGACGAACACCATGATCTCCTGCCCGGTCGCGGCGGCGGCCTGCAGCAGCCGTGCCGGCGTGTTGGTCAGGAGCGGGACGGCGAATTCGTTGCCGATCAGCCGGAATGCCTGGGTGCGGCTGAGCTTGTGCTTTTTCAGGAGATCGAAAAACTGGCGGGTGTCGGTCATGGATCGCCAACCGGCGCGCAGCGCTTCCACATCGACGGCTTCGTCCGGCCGTTCCGGTGCGCTGCCTGCCGGGTGCGGCAGCACGGTTTCGCCGGGGATCTGAATAGGCGCCGCCCAGGCGTCGCGCAGTGCCTCGAAGGCAAGCGTATCGGCGCCCTCGCGCAGGTAGATTTTGTGGATGGCGTCGCCGCAGGCGTCGAAAAACTGGAACGAATGGCGGGTGTCGCTGCCGATCCGTTCCTCGACGGCATAGCCGAACGCCCATTTGTCGTAGACCAGGCGCAGATCGATCGCCTCGCCCAGCACCAGGCCGATCTGGTCGCCGTGGGTGATGTTCTGGTACACGCCTTCCTTTTCGTGCACGGCGGCCTCGTTGCGCGTCAGCGCCATCGCCGGGCCGAGTTCGCCCATGCGCATCATCAGGTCGCGCAGGTCGCCGGCAAGGCGCGTGACATGTTCGCCGACGCCGGTGGCGAGCAACTGGGCTTCGGACACGCCAAGCTGGTGTGCAGCGTCGCGGATGCGCAGGTTCTGTCCGGCGGTGAGCGCATGCCAGGCGTCGCGCAGGGATTGGGGGGTAAAGGCGGAAAAGGCGGCGGGGAAGACGGCGCTCATACGGGAACACCTTTCATGTCGTGTGCGAGTGGCAAACCGGGAACCAGGCTCAAGCGGAGACTGCGTTCGGCTTCACGGCCTGCCCCTTGCGGGTGGAGCGCGAGCGGCGCAGCTGGCTGAGGCGTGCGAACCACGGCGGGCTCGGGGCGTTCGATGTCCAGGTCGTCGGCGAGATTGAGGCAGGCTTCGCGCTCGGCGGGCGTGAGTTCGCTGTGTTCGGCCGCGCGTTCGAGCAGCAATTGGGCGGTGGCCTTGTTGCGCGCACAGGGGCGGCGCAGCATCACCAGCGCGGCGACCAGGAGCGAGGCGGTGGAGGAGGTTCGCATGATGGTTCCTTTCTTCTCAGGCGGCAGCGACGAAAGCTTCGCCGGGCTGCCATTCGCAGGCGGTGAGTTCGCCGCTTTGCAGGGCATGCAGCAGGCGCAGGGTTTCGCGCGCCGAGCGGCCGACGTTGAGGTCGTTCGCCGCGATGCTCATCACCCGGCCTTCGGGGTTGACGATGAAGGTGGCGCGTACCGCCACGCCGGCTTCGGCAAGTACGCCGAAGCCCTGCGCGAGTTCACGCGACACGTCGCCCAGCATCGGGAACTTGACCGTGCCGAGACCGTGCCTGACCCAGGCGCGATGGGCGTGCGCCGAATCGACGCTGGCGCCGAGCAGCACTGCGCCCGAGAGGTCGAAGTCGTGGCTCAGGTCCGAGTAGGCGCGGATTTCGGTCGGGCAGACGAAAGTGAAATCGAGCGGCCAGAAAAACAGCACCAGCCATTTGCCGCGATAGTGTGCGAGCGAAACCGCTTCGATGCGGCCATCAGGCAGATAGGCCTCGCAGGCGACGTCGGGAACAGTATTTCCAATCGAGATCATAAGAGCTCCTTTAGTGGACGGTGGGTTGCGAGGTGGCGTTGACGGCCTCGGCGGTGCGCGAGACCGTGCGCCATTCGAACGACAGGCGCCGGCAGGCGTCGGCAAGCTGCGGATTGGTCGCGTGGGATTCCATCCAGCGCAGGTGCTGCTCGACCATGCGGGCGAGTTTGCAGCAGCCGGTTTGCTGATAGCGGCGCATCAGCCACCGCGTGGCGGCGATGACGATGTCGGGGGTGTCGTGATATTGCGGTGTGGGCATGCCAGTCTCCTTGGGGTTAAGGGCTGGCTTGCGCGGGTGCGCTGGCGGGCAGGTGGTGCGGTGGCAGACTTACTTGGTGAGAATCAGTTTGCCGTTCTTGGTGATGCGCAGGCGATAGTGCTCGCCGTGATGGCTGATCAGGATTTCCTGATTGCCCTGGAATAAAAACTCCGTCGGAATCGCACCCGGCGGAAAGGTCCGCTGCCCCGGTTCTACCGGAGAACGGAAGGAGGAGGGTGTGGGCATGGTTTTGGCGAGAGCGTCAGGTTGGTCGGAGTTCATGCGTGACAATCATATTTCGGTGAAGAGAATAATAATGATTCTCATTAATAAGTCAAGCGCTCATAGGATGATTTTCACGATTGCTCAGCGGGCGATTGGATGAAAAGGGCGGCGCACCAACGGTAGCGCCGCCAGCGCCTCGGGCTGCAAGGTGATGTGGCGAATGCCGTGCCGTGTGCCCATCGTCTGGCGCGCGGTGGCAAGGATGTCCGGCCAGTCGGCCAAATTGCGGATTTCCAGGTGAGCGGACAGCGCGACGGTGCCGGAGGAGAGTGTCCATACGTGCAGGTCGTGCACGCGCAGCACGCCGTCCAGCGCGGCCAGATCCTGTCCGACGACGTTAAGCCGGATGTGGCCGGGCACGCCTTCCATCAGCACATGCACCACTTCGCGCAGCAGACGCAAGGCCGAGACCAGAATCAGCACCGCCACCAGCAAGGACAGCAGCGGGTCGATCGGCGTCCAGCCGGTGGTGACGATGACGATGCCGGCGCTGATCGCCGCCACCGAACCGAGCGCATCGCCCAGTACGTGCAGCAGCGCGGCGCGGCTGTTCAGCGTGGCTTCGCCGCGCGACAATACCCACGCCACGACAAGATTGATGACGAGGCCGATGACTGCAACCCCGATGACCGCGCTGCCCTTGATGTCGCGCGGGGCGCCGAGGCGGTCGATGGCTTCGTGCACGATATAGCCGATGAGCACCAGCATCAGCAGGCTGTTGAACAGCGCCGCCAGCACCTCGGCACGCACCAGCCCGTAGGAATGCTTGCTGCTGGGTGGTCGGCGCGCCAGCCAGGCGGCGCCGGCAGCCAGTCCCAGCGCGGAGCTGTCGGTAAGCATGTGGGCGGCATCGGACAGCAACGCAAGCGAGCCTGACCACCAGCCTGCCAGTGCCTCAACTCCGGCAAACGACAGCGTC
>JAUXTZ010000058.1 GCA_030681095.1 Burkholderiales bacterium | reverse complement strand
TGCGATAGCTCGGCCGCCTCGAACAGATTACCTTCTTCGATCAGCTTCAACCAATTCGGAATGTAGTTGTGCACCGGGCACTTCCACTCGCAATACGGATTGCCGCAGCCCAAGCAGCGCGCGGACTGCTCCGCGCCTTGCGCGGCATCGAACGGCGCGTAAATTTCTTTGAATTCCTTGACGCGAATGTTCGCCGCCGTTTTGCTGCCATCGCGCCGCTGCACATTCAAAAATTGGAAAACATCAGACATTGCAATCTTTCAATCAGTCTTTCAGCAGGCTATCGAGCTTTGCCGCTTTGGGTTTGACCAAGTAGAACTTGGCTACCGCATTATCGAAGTCGGCGAGCAGGTGCTGGCCGCGTTGGCTGCCGGTGAGCTTCACATGCCCGGCGATTTTTTCGCGTAGGAACTGGCGATACTCTTCCATCGATTCGTTGGTGATGCGATGAATATCGATCAGCTCATTGTTGTAGCGGCGCGCGAATAAGCCGTTATCGTCGTACACCATGCTGAAGCCGCCGGTCATGCCGGCGCCGAAGTTGAGGCCGGTGTTGCCCAACACGATCACGCAGCCCCCCGTCATGTATTCGCAGCAGTGATCGCCCGCGCCTTCCACCACCGCCACGCAACCGGAGTTGCGCACGCCGAAGCGCTCGCCCGCCATGCCCGCCGCGTTGAGTTTGCCGCCGGTCGCACCGTATAAACAGGTGTTGCCGATGATCACGTTGCTGTGCGCGACAAAGTCCGATTGGCGTGGCGGATAGATCACGATACGCCCGCCCGCCATCCCCTTGCCCACATAATCGTTGGCGTCGCCACTGAGTTCCAAGGTCAAGCCTTGCGCGTTCCACACACCGAAGCTCTGCCCCGCGCTGCCGGAGAGTTTTAAGTGCAGGCAGCCATCCGGCAGACCGAGCGCACCGTGGGCACGCGCGATTTCGCCCGAGAGCCGCGCGCCGATCGAGCGGTTAACGTTGCGTACCTGATATGTCAGCGTGAGTGCTTGCTTGGCTTTGATCGCAGGCAGCGCATCGACCACCATTTGCTCGGCCAGCTCGCCTTTGTCAAAAGACGGGTTGCGCGCATCGACACAGAATTTCGGCACGCTGTCCGGGATATGCTTTTGATCGAGCAAAGCATCGAGCTTGAGTTTATGTTGGCGCGGCGTCTCGCCCGGCATGAGTTGCAACAGATCGACGCGGCCAATCAGTTCTTCCATGGAGCGCACGCCGAGGGAGGCCATCAGTTCGCGCGTTTCCTGTGCGATGAAGGTGAAATAATTCATCACCATTTGCGGCAGGCCGATGAAGTATTTTTGGCGCAGCTTGAGGTCTTGGGTGGCAACGCCGGTGGCGCAGTTATTGAGATGGCAAATGCGCAAAAACTTGCAACCCAAAGCCACCAACGGGCCGGTGCCGAAACCAAACGACTCCGCGCCGAGGATCGCGGCTTTGATCACATCCAGCCCGGTCTTCAGGCCGCCGTCAGTCTGTAGCCGCACGCGGCCGCGCAGGCCGTTGGCGCGCAGCACTTGCTGCGCTTCAGACAGGCCCAACTCCCACGGCGTGCCGGCATATTTCACGCTGGTCAGCGGTGATGCGCCCGTACCGCCGTCGTAGCCGGAGATGGTGATCAAGTCGGCGTAGGCCTTGGCCACACCCGCTGCCACCGTCCCCACGCCGGGTTCGGCCACCAGCTTCACCGAGACCAAGGCTTGCGGGTTCACTTGCTTCAGATCAAAAATCAGCTGCGCCAGATCTTCGATGGAATAAATATCATGGTGCGGCGGCGGCGAGATCAGGCCGATGCCAGGTTTCGCGAAGCGCAGCTTGGCGATCATGGGTGAGACTTTGTCGCCCGGCAGTTGGCCGCCCTCGCCCGGTTTCGCACCCTGGGCGATTTTGATTTGCAGCACTTCGGCGTTGACCAAGTAATGCGGCGTGACGCCAAAGCGCCCCGAGGCGACTTGCTTGATCTTGGACATTTTGACCGTGCCGTGGCGCGCCGGGTCTTCACCGCCTTCGCCCGAATTGGAGCGGCCGCCGAGGCGGTTCATGCCTTCGGCCAGCGCTTCGTGCGCTTCGGGCGAGAGAGCGCCCAGCGACATGCCGGCGGAGTCGAAACGCTTCAGAATTTTTTCAATCGGCTCGACTTGCGCAAGCGGGATGGGTACGGCGTCGGCTTGCAGTTGCATCAAATCGCGCAGCATGGCTACCGGGCGCATGTTCACGTATTCGGCGTATTTTTTGTACTCGTCGTAGTCGCCGTTTTGCACGGCTTTTTGCAACTGCATCACGACATCCGGGTTGTAGGCGTGGTATTCGCCGCCGAAAATGTATTTGAGCAGACCGCCTTGCGATAAGGGCTTCACCGGATTGAAGGCATGTTTGGCGAGTTGCTTCTGATCGGATTCGAAGTCATCAAAATCCGCGCCGGAAACGCGGCTCACCGTGCCCGGCAAACACAGGTCGATCACGTCTTCATGCACGCCGACCGCCTCGAACAATTGTCCGCCGCGATACGAGGCGATGGTGGAAATGCCCATCTTGGACGTAATCTTGAGCAGCCCCTTGTTGATGCCTTTGACGAAATGGGCGATGGCGTCTTCCAAGGGTTGGGTGACTTCCTGGGTGCGGATCAAGTCGTTGATCACTTGATACGCGAGGTAGGGATACACCGCCGTCGCGCCGTAGCCGATCAAGCAGCCGAAGTGATGCGGATCGCGCGCGGTGCCGGTCTCGGCCACGATATTCGAGTTGCAGCGCAGGCCCGCGTCGATCAGCGCGTGATGCACGGCACCTACGGCGAATAGCGCGTGGATCGGCAGCTTGCCTTTGGCAATCGCACGATCGGATAACACCACGATCACGTAGCCTTGTTTGACTGCCGCCACCGCTTGCTGGGTCAGGTTTTTAAGCGCGGCTTTGAGGTTAGTTTGTGCCGGATCGTAGTTCAGATCCAAGGTGATGGATTTATATTCGTCGCCGGTCTGCTGCGTGAGATACACGTACTTGTCGTGGGTCAGCACCGGTGAGTGCGTCTCGATGCGGCGCGCGTGCTGCGGTGTTTCGTCGAACAGGTTGCGCTCGGGGCCGAAGCAGGTTTTGAGCGACATCACGATCGCTTCGCGAATTGGGTCGATCGGCGGGTTGGTCACTTGCGCGAATTGCTGACGCAAATAATCGAAAGGCGAACGCACCTGGCGCGACAGCACCGCCATCGGCGTATCGTCGCCCATGGAGCCGATGGCTTCCTGGCCGTCTTGCGCCAGCACACGAATCACTTGGTCGCGCTCTTCAAACGACACGTTGAATAGTTTCTGATATTGCAAGGCGCTGGTCGCTTCCAACAGCGGCAGGGTCTCG
Source organism: Burkholderiales bacterium (assembly GCA_030681095.1). GTDB lineage: Bacteria > Pseudomonadota > Gammaproteobacteria > Burkholderiales > Thiobacteraceae > RBG-16-58-11. Next base: position 6,162 of record JAUXTZ010000058.1, on the reverse strand, counting down.
CACTTGGTGAGCGAGGATTCCAAATAACGCACATTGTCTTTGAGCCATTGGCGATAGGGCTGCGCACGGGCCAAGTCGGCGTCGATCTCCTCGGGCAAGAGCAGCTTGCCGGTTTCGAGATCGATGGCGAGGATCTGGCCGGGCTTGATGCGGCCTTTAGCGACAACGTTTTCCGGCGCGTAATTCCACACGCCGACTTCGGAGGCGATGGTGAGAAAGCGATCCTTGGTCACCACATAGCGCGCCGGGCGCAAGCCATTGCGATCCAACACGCAGGCGCCGTAGCGGCCATCGGTGAGCACGATGCCGGCGGGGCCATCCCATGGCTCCATGTGCATCGAGTTGTATTCGTAGAACGCTTTCAGATCCGGATCCATGTCGTTCACGTTCTGCCACGCTGGCGGGATCATCAAGCGCAGCGCGCGGAATAGCGGCACGCCGCCCATTATTAAGCCTTCGAGCATATTGTCGAGGCTCAGGGAATCCGAGCCGGTGAGTGAGACCAAGGGCCGCACGTCATCCATATTCGGAATCAGCTTGGACAAAAATTTCATTTCGCGTGCGCGCGACCAGTTGCGATTGCCTTGCAGCGTGTTGATTTCGCCGTTGTGCGCGAGGTAGCGGAAGGGCTGCGCCAACTTCCACTCGGGCCAGGTGTTGGTGGAAAAGCGTTGGTGATACACCGCTAAGCTGGAGGCGAAGCGCTCGTCCTTCAGGTCAGGGTAGAACACCGGTAGATTGGCCGGCAGCACCAAGCCTTTATAAGAGATAACTTTCGACGAAAGCGTCGGCAGGTAAAAAGCTTTGTCTGCGGGGCCGATGGCTTTTTCGGCGCGACGGCGCGCGATGAACAGCTTGCGCTGGAAAATCGCGTCGGAGATATCGTCCGGGCAATTGATGAAAACCTGTTCGATTACGGGCAAGTTTGCAAGCGCATACTCCCCGCAAGCTTCTTTATTAACAGGTACCTTGCGGAATCCGGAAAGGCTAAGCCCCTCGGCTTGCATCTCGGTTTTGAGGCGATCACGCGCGGTTTGAGCGAGTTTGGCATCTTGGTTCAGGAAAACTAAGCTCGCCGCGTATAGCTTAGCCAGCGTGAAGCCAGCCTCTCCCGCCACCGCGCGCAAAAACACATCGGGTTTTTTAAATAGCAGTCCACAGCCATCGCCAGATAGGCCATCCGCCGCCACCGCACCCCGGTGCGTTAAGCATGCGAGCGAGCTGATCGCGGTTTGCACCAGTTCATGGCTTGGCTTATCATCCATTTGCGCCATCAAGCCGAAACCGCAGCTATCGCGCTCAAAATCCGGGTGGTAGAGCGTACCGTCCAGCCAGCTTTGTCTATCCATTGCCAGAACCCTAAAATTCGGTGAAAAGTCTGCGATTTTAACCGGTAAGACCAAGTTACAGCAACGAGAAACCCCTTATTTGGTAATTAGGGGTATTGATGCCCCAATTACTTAGAGAACCCCATGAGCAATGAGTTGCGCCAAAAGGGCCAAGCGAAAACTGCCCGCATCCCGATCAAAATCGTGCCCGAGCCCGTGGCGCGCAAACCGAGCTGGATACGCGCCAAATCGCCCAACAGCCCGCGCTTTTTCGAGATCAAGCAAATCTTGCGCGAGCATCAGTTGCACACGGTATGCGAGGAAGCTTCTTGCCCCAATATCGGCGAGTGCTTTTCGCACGGCACAGCGACTTTCATGATCCTGGGCGATGTGTGCACGCGGCGCTGCCCGTTTTGCGATGTGGCGCACGGTAAGCCGCAAGCGCCGGATGTGAACGAGCCAGCCAATCTCGCCAAGACCATCGCCGCCATGCAGTTGAATTACGTCGTGATCACCAGCGTCGATCGCGACGACCTGCGCGATGGTGGCGCACAGCATTTTGTGGATTGCATCCGCGCGGTGCGCCTCGCCTCGCCGCAGACGCGGATTGAAGTGCTGGTGCCGGATTTCCGTGGACGTTTGGACATTGCACTGGAAGTGCTAACGCTTGCCCCACCCGACGTGATGAACCACAACCTGGAAACCGTGCCGCGCTTATACAAAGCCGCGCGCCCCGGTGCGGATTACACCAATTCCTTGCAGCTATTAAAGGCGTTTAAAGCCAAGCATCCCGAGGTGCCGACCAAATCCGGTTTGATGGTGGGCTTAGGTGAGACGGATGCAGAAATTCTTGATGTGATGCGCGACCTGCGTGCGCACGATGTGGAAATGCTTACCGTCGGCCAGTATCTGCAACCGAGCCAGCATCATCTGCCAGTGAAACGCTTTGTCACGCCGGATGATTTCAAAATACTTGAAGCAGCCGCGCAAGACATGGGGTTTCTTAACGCGGCTTGCGGACCGATGGTTCGGAGTTCTTATCACGCGGATCAGCAAGCGGCGGGGCTTTCTTAGCTACTGCCTGACAGATACTCACTTAAAGACAAAGCAATTCCGGGTACCGCCTCGCGCAATTTCCGGTCTTCCGTTACCAGTGTCACGTCGAGCGTTTGAGCCAGCGCCACATATTGCGCATCGTATCCGGTGATGCGGTGGCGCGCTGCCATATCGAGCACCAGATTAAAGTCCACCGCGATTGAAGCCGCCTCCATGAAAGCCATTGTGCTTCGCAGCAAGGCTTGGCATTGATCCAGCGCCAAGATGCCGCGTCGCTCATAGGTCGCCAAAACATTAAGTGTTTCATCCATCAGAAGCGGCGGTGCGCGCCAGTCGGGGTCTTTGTTTTTCAGGTCTTGTGTGAGCGGCGTTGCCTCGCACTCGATCATTGCATAGAGCAAAATATTTGCATCAACAACAATCATTGGCGAGGATTTGTATCTTCCTGATCACGGGTTGCGCGGATCGTCTCAACGATTGCTTCAGCGCTGATCGGCATTTTGGGTTTGACCGGCGCGGGCAAAATCATCGTGCTTAACGCGTGTGGGGTCAGCGCCCGTTCCAGCAACATTAGCGCCTCACGCGTCATGGATCGGTGATGGCGCGCCGCTTCTTCTTTTAATTTGCGGTGCAACTCTTCAGGTAAATCTTTGATTAATAAGGCGGGCATGACAAATACCTTTTGCTAGCATTTCGATAGCAAAAGGCTAGCAGTGAGAGGCCGCTAAAGCAAGGAGATTTTAGGGTGGCTTAGCTAAGCAGCCTCTTGCGCGTCAGCCCCAGCGCCAAATAAAACCCCACCGCCCCATACGCTAGCATCACTAATACATGCAGCCAAGCATGACTGGGTGTGGTGCCCAGCATCAGGGGGCGCACTAAATCAATGGCGTGGGTGAGCGGCAGCACGCTGGAAACATTTTGCAGCCAGGCGGGTAACTGGCTGACGGGGTAGAACACGCCGCATAGCAGCACCATGGGCGTTATCACGAGCGTGAAGTAGTAGAGGAAAAAATCATAGCTGGGCGAGATTGCGTTCATCACCAGTCCCATGCCGGCGAAACAGAAGCCGATCAAGATCACTACCGGAATAATCCACAGCGTCATCCAGAACGAAGCTTGCAAGCCCATCACCCAGATGATGAGCAGGATGGCGATGCCGGAGAGCAGGCTTTTCGACGCGGCCCAGGTCAGTTCTCCTAGCATCACATCGTCCAGCGTCATCGGCGTATTCATGATCGCATCCCAAGTCTTTTGCACATGCATGCGCGAGAAACCGGAGTACAGCACTTCGAAAGTGGCGCTGTTCATGGTGGAGTAGGCGATCGTGCCCGCCGCGAGGAAGGTGATGTAGGGCACACCCGCCACGTCCGGCAACAAACTGCCCAGACCGAAGCCGAGCCCCAGCATATACAGCATCGGGTCGGCGAGGTTGCCGAGCATGGAGGGGATGGCGAGTTTTCTCCACACTAAATAATTGCGCCGCCACACCGGGATGAAGCGCAGGCTGAGTTGAGGGAGATGGAAGTAGTGGGCCATTTCAGTTTTTAATCACGCAAATCACGCCCGGTCAGCTTCAAGAATACATCTTCCAAATTCGCAGGTCGGTGCAGGTAGCGCAGATGCGGCTGCGCTTTCAAGTTTTGCGTGAGCGCCTCACCGTCGCGGCTGTAGCAAAATAATGTTTCGCCCACCACTTCATGCCGCTCGCACAATTCCCCGGCGAATTGCTGGCCCCAGCCCGCTACTTGCTCGCCATACAGTTCCATCACGCTCGGTTCGATGTGTTGGGCGATGAGTTCGCGCGGGCTGCCAGTGGCGATGACGTGGCCGCGATCCAGGATGGTGAGCCGATCGCACAGGCGCTCGGCTTCTTCCATGAAATGCGTGGTGAGGATAATCGTTTTGCCTTGGCTCAGGAGGCGACGCAAGCCTTGCCACATCAGATGCCGCGCCTGGGGATCGAGGCCGGTGGTCGGCTCGTCCAGGAAAATAAGATCGGGATCATTCACCAACGCACGCGCCAGGGTCAGGCGCCGTTTCATCCCGCCGGATAGCGCCTGAATTTTGGCATCGGCGCGATTCGCAAGCCCGGCAAAATCCAACAGCGCGGGAATGCGCGCCGCGATCTCGGCATCACGTAGGCCGAAATAGCGGCCATAGGTCATGAAGTTCTCATGCACGGTGAAATCGGGGTCGAGGTTGTCCATCTGCGGCACCACGCCGACACGCAAGCGTGCTCGACGCGCATGTTTGGGTACCGGTTCGCCTAGCATTTGAATCTCGCCTGCGTCGGGTTCGATTAAGCCCAGCAACAAACGTAGGGTGGTGGTCTTGCCCGCGCCGTTGGGGCCGAGCAGGCCGAAGCACTCGCCTTTTTCAATGGAAATATCCACCCCGGCGACGACTTTCAGATCGCCGTAAGACTTGCGCAAATTGGTCGCGCTTAGCACGGGCATAAGTTAAAAATATGCTCCTTGAGATCGCCTAATTTCTTGTGAAAAAAATGGTCGGCATCGCGCACCACGCTCAGGGTAAAGCCGCTGTTTGAAGCCCAGTCGCGCACTTCTGCTAAAGGCACGAGTTGATCATTCTCGCCATGAATCACAATGGTATGCGGCGGTGCTTCGCCCATGTGGAACATATTCACCGCCGGCCCCACCAGCAGCAAATGCGCCGGTTTGACTGATTCGCTCACCACGCTTTGCACATAAGCGCCGAAGGAGAAGCCGGCCAGGGTGATGGGTAAATCGGGATAACGTTCGTGCACAAAGGCGTACACCGCGAGCATGTCCGCTACCTCGCCCTTGCCGTGATCGTATTCACCTTCACTTTGGCCCACGCCGCGAAAATTCGGCCGCACCGCAACATAGCCAAAGTCAAAAAAGGTGTCAGCGATGGTCTGCGTCACTTTATTGTCTAGCGTGCCGCCGTGCAAAGGGTGCGGATGTGCGATCAGCGCCAGGCCGCGACGCGGCTCGCCTGGGTCATTGATGACGGTTTCGATCTTGCCGCCGGGGCCGTCGATGCGCAGTTTGAAACGAGACACTAGATTTTTAATCTTTTGACAACGCGCCCATGCACCAGATGCTCGTCAATAATCTCGTCGATGTCATCTTGATCCACATAGGTGTACCACGTGCCTTCGGGATAAATCGCGATCACTGGGCCCTCGGAACAGCGGTCCATACAACCGGCGTTGTTGATGCGGCACTGGCCCTTACCTGCGAGCTTGAGCGATTTAATTTTTTTCTTGGCGTAATCGCGCAAGCCTTGCGCACCTTTATCGGCGCAGCAGGCTTCACCCCCTTCGCGCTGATTCACACAAAAAAATACGTGATATTGGTAATAATTGTTCATGGTCAAACTTTGTATGATAAAAAATGTAGCCGATGGCCTACTGTAACTTATCGTATTTAGTATTGTTGCCTTTGGATTTGTCCACCGGGTATTTCACCGCATTAAGTTCGATTTTGTCGAATGCAGCTTGAAGCGGATCGATGCCCAGCACATCTGCCAAGCGAGTAAGGTAAATCAACACATCGCCGATTTCTTGCGCTACTTCTGCCTTGGTTTGGGCGTCAAGGTCGGCGCTTTGCACCGGGGTAAGCCATTGGAAGTGTTCCATCAATTCGGCAGTTTCCACGCTCAGCGCCATGATCAGATTTTTGGGGGTGTGGAATTGCTCCCAATCGCGGGCCTGAGCAAAGGCGCGGATAGCGGCGCGTAAGTCATTGAAGTTATGGGGCGGCATGATAAAAAATGGCAGTGAGGAATCAAT
>JAUXTZ010000053.1 GCA_030681095.1 Burkholderiales bacterium | reverse complement strand
GCCTACGCGATCGGGATCAAAGCCGATGCGTGGGCCTCGCTCAAAGATAAAGCCAGCGCCGAACTCATCGTGCTGGACGCCGCCGGCAAGCCGGTGGCCGGTGTGTTGGTACAAGCCACGGCTTCGCAACACGGCTGGATCTCGCACCGCAAGCGCACCGTGGGCGGGTTTTATTCTTATCACCACGAAGAAGTCAAAAGCAATTTGGGTGAAGTGTGCAAAGGCAAAACTGACAAGCAAGGCCGCCTGCCCTGCAATTTTAAACTCGCCATGACCGGCGAACTGGTGCTGCGTGCGAGCGTGACTGACCCGCAAGGCCGCGCCGCGCATGCCAGCAGCAGCATGTGGGCCTTCAGCGGCGAGGATAGCTGGTTCCAAGCCGAAAACCACGACCGCATCGATCTGAGTCCGGAAAACAAAAAGTATGAGCCGGGGGAGATCGCCAAACTACAAGTGCGCACGCCGTTCAAGCAAGCAACGGTATTGGTCGGCGTGATGCGCAGCGGCGGTGTGATGGATTATTTCACCCAGACCCTCTCCAACAAAAATCCGGTGATCGAGTTGCCGATCAAACCCGAGTACACGCCGAATGTGTACATCACTGCCTTCTTGGTGCGCGGCCGGGTCGCGGCACCCGCCGCCACTGCCTTAGTTGATTTGGCGCGCCCCGCCTTCAAGCTCGGCGTGGCCGAGATTAACATCGGCGCACGCAAACATGAAATGCAGGTCAGCGTGAAAACCGATAAATCGGCGTATCAAACACGTGAAAAAGCCCGCGTCACCATCCATGTCGAAGGTGCGCTCGACGCCAAAGGCAAACGCATGCTGCCTGCGGAGCGCGATGTCACTTTATTCGCCATCGATGAAGCGCTGCTCGAATTGCAGCCGAACGAAACCTGGAAGGCGCTCACCACGATGCTTGCCAAGCGCAGCTATGGATTCCAATCCGCCAGCGCGCAAATGCAAGTCATCGGCAAGCGCCACTATGGGCGCAAAGCCCTGCCGCCGGGCGGTGGTGGCGGCAAGCTGCCGACGCGCGAATTATTCGACACGCTGCTGGTCTGGCAAACCCAGGTCAAGCTCAACGATCAGGGCGAAGCGCAAGTGGAAGTGCCCTTGAACGATTCGCTCACGCGCTTTCGCATCGTCGCGGTAGCCGATGGCGCGAGCGATCAATTCGGCGTCGGCTTTGCGTCCATCACCGCCAGCCGCGATTTGCAGGTGCTCTCGGCCTTGCCGCCGGTGGTGCGCGAAGCGGATCGTTTCACCGGACAATTCACCGTGCGCAACACGACCGAGCGCGAAATGCGCGTTAAAGCCAGCGGCCAAGCCGGCGCACAGGCGTTGACCGAGCAGCAAGTGACATTGACGCCGGGACAAGCCAAGCTCATCGGCTGGCAAATTACCGCGCCGCTGAATATCGCCGTGCTCGAGTGGAAAGTCGAAGTTGCCGAATCCGGCGGCCGCAACGACAGCATCAAAATCAAGCAACGCGTCGAACCGGCCTTGAGCGAGCTACGCTTTGAGTCCACTGCTTTCGATCTCAAAGGTAATGAAAAACTCGACCTGCTTAAGCCGAGTGGTGCGGTGGCAGGCAAGGGCCAGGTGTTAGTCAGCATCTCGCCCAAGCTGGGCACCAGCGCCGCCTCGGTGCGCGAATACATGAAGGGCTATCCCTTCTACTGTCTGGAACAGCGCACCTCGAAAGCCGTCTCGCTGCGCGACGAAAGCCTGTGGGCCATCATTCGCAACAGCATCGACCGCTATGTCACGCCGTCCGGCTTGGTGACCTACTATCCGACCGACAGCAATGACGGTTACGACGTGCTGACTTCTTTCGTGCTCTCCGCCACGCATGAGGCCGGCTGGGAAATCCCGCGCGAAGCACGCGAGCGCATGCTGGCGGGCTTGAGCAATTTCGTCTCGGGCAAACTCACCCAGCGCTATGACTACTACCGCAACGACAGCATGGAGCTGACCGAGCGCAAAATTCTGGCGCTGGATGCGCTGTCACGCTACAACTATGCGCCGCCCGAGCTGGCTGAGTCGCTGCAACTCGATTTAAGCAAACTCTCCACGCATGCCCTGGCAGTATGGGTGCGCACCGTGCACCGCAGCACATGGCCACGGCGCGATGCCCTGCTGAAACCGGCGCTGGCCGAATTGAAACAACGCTATCGCATCACCGCCAGCGGCTTGGAATTGCGCAACCAAGGCAACGAAGACCGCTGGTGGCTGATGTACGCGAGCGATGTCACCGTGGTCAAGCTGATCCTGACCGCGCTCGATGTGCCCGCCTTGCAAGCCGATCTGGACGGCATCGTGCGCGGCGCAATAGCGCGCCAGCAACATGGCCACTGGCAAACCACGCAGGCCAATGTATGGGGCTCGCTGGCACTCGATAAATATGCGCTACATGCGGCGAAAGCGCAGTTGAGCGGCAAGACAGTGGTGCGCTTCGGGGACCAAAGCCGCGAAGTGGATTGGGCCACGACTGCACAGGGGGAGCACTTCGTTTTACCCTTCACCAGCGAGCGCGGCACGCTGCGGCTGGAACATCAAGGCAAGGGCGTACCGTATGTGCAAGTGCTGGCCACCGGCTACGGCGCGCTCAATCAGCCCAGCTACCATGGCATCAAGATAGAAAAAATCCTCA
>JAUXTZ010000045.1 GCA_030681095.1 Burkholderiales bacterium | reverse complement strand
GATTTCACCCGGCAAGAGTTGCTGGGCATGGGCGTGCATGAACAACGCATCGTGATCATCAACCCCGGAGTGGATGTGGATCGCTTTCGACCCGGTTTAATGTGTGACGACCTGAAGGCGAGCATCGGCCTGACGGCTGCGCAGAAGCTGATACTTTCCGTCGGCCGACTTTCTCGCCGCAAGGGTTTCGACATGATGTTAAGGAGCCTACCCGAGTTGGCTAAGCAGAAGCTGGACGTGCATTTCGCCCTGGTGGGTATTGGCGAAGACCGTGACTACCTGAGCAATCTCGCGGCTGAGTTAGGCATTGCTGACCGCGTGCATTTTCTGGGGCATGTCAGTCCCGATGATTTACCGCGTTGGTACAACGCATGCGATGTCTTCGCGATGCCGAATAGAGAAATCAACGGCGATACCGAAGGCTTCGGTATGGTGTTCGTGGAAGCTGCGGCATGCGGCAAACCGGCGATTGCCGGCAATGCAGGAGGAACAGGCGCCGCAGTGGTGGAAGGCGAAACCGGTTTCCGAGTTGACGGTACGCGCGTCGATACGGTGGCAGACGCACTGGCGCAGGTGCTGGGTGATGTTGCACTTGCGCAGCGCCTCGGACGCGCAGGGTACGAGCGTGTATGCTCGCATTTTTCTTGGGCCTCAGTCGCGCAGGCAACCGCATCGCTAATGGATGCAAGGAAATAGGGGAAAGCATGTCTACCACACCTGAAAAAGCATGGCCTGTCGCCGTGTTCGCACATAACGAGGAACGAGGAATAATCGCCTGTCTGGACAGTGTGCTTCAGGCCGCTACACACCCTATTGAATGCTATGTGCTCGCCAATGCCTGCACGGACGGAACCGAAGCGCTCGTGGCAAAATACCGGGAGGATCACCCGAATGTTCAGCTTGTGTCGATCCGGCTTGGGGACAAGGCCAACGCTTGGAATGTGTTTGTGCATGATGCCGCCCCGGCGGGCGCGGAATATTATTTCTTTGTGGATGGCGATGTCAGAGCGAGTGCCGCCGCGATTGACGCGCTGGCCGCAGCGCTAGTCGACGCTCCGCAAGCCAATGGCGCTTCCGCCCTGCCCTATAGCGGGCGCAATGTTAAACAATTCAGGGGCGACATGCTGCGGGAGAAGGGCTTGGCAGGCAATCTATATGCCCTGCGCGGTTCCTTTATGGAACGACTCCGGGCGCAACATATATGCATGCCCGTGGGCGTGATTGGCGAGGATGCTTTGGTGGGCGCCATGCTGAAATGGGATTTGTCCGGCGACACGCGATGGGACAATAATCGAATTGCCATGGCCGAGAAGGCCGGCTTTGAATTCGACCCGATGCAGATGACACGCCTTTCCAATTGGAAGAAATATTTTCGCCGTCGTGTACGATACAGCCTCCGAGAATTTCAGAACCGCATACTGGGCCCCTCGATCAAGGAAAAAGGCTTTACCGGCCTACCGGCTTGCGCGACGGATCTGTATAAAGCACACCCTGCGGAATTGGTGTTGCGATGGAGAGGGGTGGATACGTTTTTCGATTGGTTGGCGCTTCGGGAAATTCGGGAGGCGATGATGGGAATGGGAAAGTCCAAACCCGGGAACCTCATCACAGCGGCACATGAAGAAGGAAAGATCAAATGAAGGCAGCGAGCTTAAACGGATTGGCCCTAAGTGGGTTGTTGACGCTAGGTTTGGCTAATGGGGTATGGGCAGACCGAATGCCGACCGACCAGGAGATCGGCTTGTTGCCGCCCTATTGCTTGCCGAGATTGCACGAGAGCCAGAACCTCGCTGCGGCAAAGGTATGGCGCGACACGTTGGGGCCTAGCTACAACCATCTTCAACATTATTGTATGGGGCTCAATTTGATCAATCGATCTTTTCGCATCAGTAGCCAAAAAGATAGAGCGGGTGGCCTAGAGGCTGCGCTGAATGAAATCGACTATACCTTGAAAAACGCAAGCCCCGACTTTTCTCTGCTGCCGGATATCTATTTCAATCACGGTGTCGCCAATTCGTATTTGAAACGCGATGCGGAAGCATTAAAGGATTTATCCAAAGCGATAGAAAAGAACCCGCGCCTAGTCAAGGCCTACAACCTGATGGCGGATATTTATGAAGGTATCAAGCAAAAACAAAAGGCGCTGGAGAGTGTCACTCTTGGGTTGCAGCACAATCCCGATGCGAAAAGCTTACAAAAGCGGTATCGCGACTTGGGCGGCAAACTACCTTATCCAGAGCCGATTCTGCCCGCGCAAGTAGAGGCGGCAAAGCCTGCAGAACCTGTCGCGAATGAGCCTGCGCCCAAGAAAGAAGTCGAAGCAAGCAAACCCGTGTCGGCTTCAGGTAGTGCAGAAGAAGATACCGTCGCCCAACCTAAAATCGGCTCGCCGAAAAATCCCTATTGCCGCTTCTGCCAGGATTGATCGACCATCCCTGGATGGCCGCGCTTCGTACTTGTTCTCCCTTCGCACTGCGGATGGTGTCGTGCGATTCCGGCGTTTTTAAATCCCCCTCGATCCCCCTTTGCTAAAGGGGGAAGCTAATGCTGCTATGAGCCGCCCAGGGCGGCCGGCTGCTTTCTTCCCCCTTTAGCAAAGGGGGATCGAGGGGGATTTGCCTTCGCGTCAGTCATATACTGAAAGCTCAATAATTGCTTGTCTTAGGATGATTGACCGGCGTGTTTACGCGCGTAAAAACCCTTGCAAGCGTTCCCACAGATCGGCTTTCACATCGGCATGCTGTTCCGACACGTCGTGCTGGCAGGCGGGATCGTTTTCCAGATCGAACAGGCGCAACAGGTGGCCTGCTTCCAGCGGCTGGTACACCAGCTTCCAGCGGCCACGCCGAATCATTCGGTCCTTGGCGCGCAAGATGATGTCTTGATACTGAGGTTTGATCGCCAGCGTACCGCTGCTTCTGTCCGGCACCTCCATCAATTCCAGCAGGTCGGGGTAGTGCAGATGGTGTTCGGGCAGACCGGGGATATCGGCGATCCACACGCCGGTTTCATTGAAGGCGTCGAGGTTTGGGCAATGGTCGTGCGTAGCGAAACATTGAGCCAGCGACACCCCTTCCATGCTGGCGGCGGGACTTGCACCCACCAGTTCCAGCAGGGTGGGGGCGAGATCGATGCTGCGAACTACCTGTTCCACTTTGCCGCATGCGGGTTTGCGCGGATCACGAATCAGCAGCGGAATGCGCGGACTGAAATCGCCCACGGCGGAATTGCCCTGGCCCCAGGTGTCATGCTCGAAAAATTCCATGCCGTGGTCGGAATAGACCACGACGATGGTGTTGTCCGCCAGCCCGCAGGCGTCGAGGTGGCGCAGCATCTTGCCCACTTCATCGTCGAATTCAGCCACGCAGCCGTCGTACAAATCAATGATTTGATCGAGATCAAATTCCTCTTTAGGCGCGCCCTGGCGCCGGATGATCTCGAACGGGTCGGTCAGCCGCGCCATCGCGAATTTTGATTCGCCCGCATACGTCGGTTCGGCAAAGCGCGTATACCACGGCCATTCAGAGGCGAACGGCGGGTGCGTGGTGGAGTAAAACGCATTCAGGAAAAACGGCTGGGCGCTTTCCGCTAGGCGCGACACCAGCCGTCGCGCGCGCCGCCCCATGGGTTGGGTGAGGGGCACGCCGCCGAGATAATAAATTTCCGGCAGCAGCATTCGCCCCAGCCGGTTGTGGGTGAACAGCGACACAAACAGGCGCAAATCTTTTGGCCCTTGGCGGATCAGGTATTTCAGATTCCACTGGTCATCCGGCAGGTCGGTGTAATCGAAACCGAAGGAGAATTTGCCCATGTCTCCGCCGCACCAATCCGAAATTGCAGCGGTACGATAGCCCTGTGCCTTGAGCAGATTGGGCAGGGCATCGACTTTGAGTCGGGTGTCTTCGTCCGCAATAAAATTGTCGCGAATGCCGTGGGTGTGCGGCCAGGTGCCCGTCATCAGCGAAACCAAGCTGGGCGCAGTGCGGGCGCAGGGTACATAGCAGCTGGCAAACAGCACGCCCTGTTCGGCAAGTTTGTCGATTTGAGGCGTGAGGGCGCGGTGGTAGCCCAGCGCGCTCAGCCGGTCTGCGCGTAGCGTGTCCGACCCGATCATCAAAATATTCGGGTGCGCATCGGCCGTGCGTGCGGGTGAACGGCGCGGTGGGCGCGCCTCGGGCAGCCAGGCCGCCCAAGTAATCGTGCCTGCAAAAAACAACGCGGCGGCCCACAAGGCAAGCAACTCGCCAATCTGATTCTGCTTGGTCAGTTGCCACGAAGCGGCGATCAGCAACAGCAAAGTGGCGGCAGCCAATGCGCACTGAATCAAAAAAATGCGCTGTGGCGTCATGCAGCGCCATAGCCAGTAAAAGCGGCTCATGCGGTAGTGCATGGAGGCGACCAGCAGCCCCGGATTGAAGCGCAGCTTGCGGATGAATTGCAGCATGGCCGCGCCCAGAATCCCCAGCACGGCCGCGAGTGCGGCAAGACTGCTTGACCACTCCCCGCCCAGACTCACATGCAGCATGTAGTACAGCAGCACGCCTGCCCCGCCAGTGAACAGCATGATGCCGAATGCCCAGGCAGACAGGCGGGCCAGCGCAAACAGGGTGTAGCTCCGGTAATAGGTAAGCACTTCCTCACGAATGTGTGGCCCGGTCTGCGAAAAATCCGAGAGCGACTTTGCCAGCAACGCTAGCGTGCCTATGCTCGTCACTGTCAACGCGGGCAATACGCCGGCCCAGCGCGCACCGCCGCTGGTAAACCAGGCGATCAGTCCGCAAGCAAGCGTCAAAATCGTCAGCGCTTCGATGCACAAGACGCCACGATCGGGAGGGAGCGGAAGGCCTTTGCCACGATGGCCCGATTCACGGCGTCCCTGCACTTCCCCCAAGGCGGCAGCGGTTCTCACCCAGTAAAAGCGCCGCTTGGCCCATGACAGGCTGAACACGCTGTGAAACCCGTATTCAGCCAACTTGCGCCACATGTAAAGTGGCACGGTGCCATTGCCATGAATGCGGGAGGTGGAACGGGTGCGCTGATAGCTCTTCTTTAGCAGATAGCCGAGTTTGAGTCGTTCGGTATCCACATAGTGGTGCTGCACCATGTTCGGCACATACTGGCAGCGTGCACCGCGCGTCAGGGCGCGCAGTACATATTCGCTATCCTCTCCGCCACCCAGATCATGACCATGCGGGCCCAGCTCAGTTGAAAACTGCCCGGTCAGATCAAAAACCTGACGGCGCAGCACCAGATTGCCGCCGCCGGGGATGGGGCCTTCCTCTGCTGTGATAGTTTTGGGTAGGCCACCCTGTTCGTAACGTGGCACCGGCAGCGGATAAATCCGATACGGCCCTTCGTCGTGCACCCAGGCGGGTTCCGTGCCATCCCAGTCGGGCAGAATGCGGCCGCAATACAGCCCCGCATCAGGCCAGGTGTGCGCGGCCTGCTCAATAGCAAGCAAGTAATTTTCATCGACACGATGGTCATCATCGACAAAAGCGACAAGCTCGGTTTCGATTTGAGGAATGGCCCGATTGAGCGCGTGCGACTTGCCGGGAGTGGGAACTTCAATTACGCGTAGCGCAAGCCAACCATTCTTCTCTTGGCGTGACTGATACGCCTGCATGCGCGCCACCGTATCGTCGGTGCAGGCATTGGCTGCGACCAGAATCTGCACCGGCATGGCGGGGCGTTTCGCTGCATTCAGCGAAGCCAGCACCCGTTCCAGCAAACCAGCTCGATTATGGGTGCAGATGAGGATGGTGAGTTGGTTCACTGACGCTTAGGTTTGGCTCGGTGCCAGTAGGCCGTCAGCAGACGGTTGTGCAAACGATAAGCCGCCTTGACGGGCAGCGAGGGCGGATTGCCGGCGGTGACCAATTCGTAGCCAAACTGGCGCAGTGTATTCCCCGCCACACTCTCAAATGCCTGGATTTGGCCGGGGGTCATGCGGGTGCGCCACTTGCCGGCGTTGTCCGCCTTGATGGGTTGATGAACCAAGGGAGTTTTGCCTGGGGTTTCCACAGAATTCGTGTCGAACAGCGTATCGGAATAAGCCTCTCCCAGAAAATCACAGAGCGTCTTCATGCTCTCCTCCGGTTTGGCCAGCAGATCCTCATAACGCATTTCAAAATACTGGTGAGGTGCGAGCATTTTCCCTAGTGCGTGACCGCGCTCCACGTAACTCTCCCAATACTCAGCAGCAAAATAGGCGTTATAAACGCCGAAGTCGTGTTGACGCCCGAACAGCGAAAGCGCCACATCACGCCCATCCCGGATCAAATGCACAATCTGTGCATCGGGGAACCACTCAAGTAGTTTGGGAATATGCATGACATAGTAGGGTGTTTTATCCCCCCATCTGGCTTTCCCCTCGCCCTGAGCGTTTTTTTCAAACAAGCCGGAAATGATGGCCGGCATTGTGTGGCGTCCTTCAGCGTGAAATTGCTTTGCAAGATTATCTGCGTCGAATTTTAGGCCGTGCAGATCCTCCTCCAGAAAATCCCGACTTTGGGTGTACATGGCTTGCAGCACGGCGCGGATATTCTCCAGCCGACTTAAATCACCAAAGCTCGCCTGATTGTTGTAGAGGGGAATAAAGAAATGAGACTCCCCTGTGGGCAAGGATAAGCGGGGGTGGTTTCGCAGGCGGTATTGCAGCATCGTAGTGCCCGAACGCGGCGCGCCGACAATGAAAATGGGGCCGTTATGTTGTCCGCTTGCGGGCGAATTAGAACTCATCACTTTTAACCTTTCGGGATACGTAATTGTGTCCAGAGCCAACCGGTGGGCAGGCAATGCTTGGGCAGCAAAGATTGCAAACGCCACGGTAGGCGCCGTATTACTTGGCTCCGATTACATGCGGCTTGCCATGCCTCGGGCGAACGCGTCGCTGCAAGCGCCTCAAGCGTTAGGAACTTAACTTTCGGGAGCTGGCGGATTTGGCCGAGCAAACGATCGAACGTGGATAGGCTTAAGCGGGCGTTGGTGTGGCCAGACTCGATAAAATCATAATGGTGCAGCACGGCCACGATCGCAGGCGCTGCGAACCGGTAGGCATGCGCCTCGTTCAGCGCGGGAATCAATTCGCAAAAATTACATGTCCGGGGAATTAAGGCCAAACTTGTCGGATGAGAAGGGTGACACTCAAACCCAGCCGAAAGATATTCGAACCCCGCGGCCTCTGCGGCTCGCAACGTATTGTCGTCAAAGCTATTGAATGGCGGCACCAGCCCCGTGATCTTATGGCCGATAAGCTGTTGCAAAATATCCATCCCATCCAGGATCCAGTTCGACTGCGTGGAAGTATCGATACCTGCGAGTTCGGAGGGCCTCCCGTTCAGAGATTCATTTTCAAAATGTCGAAAGCCATGCTGCGCGATCTCGATAATGCCGGCTGCTTCTGCCTCAACGAGATGCGCAGCGGTGTCTTTCTCCACGGGACGGCCCTCATGCAGCGGAATGACCGCAAAGGTAGCCGAGATTTGATGATGCTCAAGCAGGCGAATAATCTCCTGCTCAAGTGCGTGGTTGCTCGTCGCCGAGGGGTCATCGAAACGGATAGCAATATTGATCATGGGGGGCAACCGCAGGCGGGCGGACGGCGGCGGTAGCCAACGATGGTGCCGAGCGCATTCGCCGCGTTCATGGCCTGACGCAATACACCGGCTTCGCCCTTTATCTGTTTGGCCAACACTTTCCCGCACTGGTGCAAAAACTGCGTAGCGAGAAACGGCGGGACACCGAATATTTTATTTGGAAAATCGGCGCTCTGGTATTGCCCTTGGCGCAGGCCGGCGCGGTAGTGCAGCTTGAGGAAATAGCGCCGAGTGAGTCGCCAGCCTTCCACATAGTGGCTCACCACCATGTCTGGCCGATATCTGATTTTGGCGCCTCGGGCGAGGAAGGTGTGGAACATGGCGGCATCCTCGCCGCCCCCCACGTCTGCTCCCTCACGGTTATATCGTTGGTCGAAGCGGAGCGAAACGTCATCGCGAAATACGCTGGTCCGGTAGGCGATGTTGCCGCTCCACAGCGGGGTGGAGCCGTCACGCACCCAGAGGGCGCTTGGTCCGTAATCCAGCTCGCCCAGAAAGCCCACAATGTCGTTATCCAGCCAGGTAGGCCGCACATGCGGACTGAAATCGACGCTAATGCGGCCGCCGACGCAATCGGCCCCCTCGTTCAAAATTGCATGACATGCCGCATCAAGCAAACCGGGGTGCGGCAGTTCGTCGTCGTCCACGAAGACGAGAATATCGCTCCCCAGCGATTCTTCAATCGCGCGGTTGCGCGCCGGGACAATGCCTTGGGTTTTTTCCAAGACGATGCGCATGGGAACGCCGGGTTCACTTGCAAGTCGTTGCAACATGGCTTGCGTGCTGTCACTGCTGTTATTGTCGACAGCCAGAATTTCGAACGGGACGGTGCACTGCTGAGCGCGCATCGCCGCGACCAGAGCGGGTAACCGTTCAGCGCGATTGTAAGTGCAGAAAACATAAGTGAGCTTCATGCTTGCCCTGGGCCCGCTTGTCTGCGCTCGAAAATGCGAATTAGGAGAGCGTGCAGCGGACGGGGCAACAAGGACGGCAGCATGTAACGCCAGTCGGTGGCGGACCCGTAGCCGGATCGCATGACGCGCCGGAACAATACACGAGCAGTATGCAAGTCGCGCCCCCAGTAAGCCTCATACGCCGCCAGAAGTAGCTGCCCATAGACTATGCCTCGCACGCTCCCGCCAATGCGCTGCTCGAACTCTGGGTGACGTCGTATGAAATCCTGCTGTGCAGCCAACAACTGAAGCGCGGCTTGCGCGCGGTTACTGCTCGCCTGCCCCAGGCCATGAAAGTTATAGAATGCAAGCACCGCAGGCACCCTAACCAATGGACCCCGGCCAGCCAATTCCAGCCAAAGCGCATAATCCTCAGCATTTTTAAGAAGCGGATTGAACCCGCCCATGACGCGGACTGCGTCGAGACGCGCCATGGCCGCGTGGATCGGCCAGCGGCAACCAGCAAAGAGTGTTTCAAGCTTCTCCGGTGTTTCATAATCCGGGGGGGTAAATGGTTCGCCACGCTGCCCTGGCAAGCCAACGTTTTGCCAGCCACAGTACGCCAATGCCGCATCAGGGTGGCTTTCCAGCGCCTCCACCATCTTCTCAATAAAGTTGGCTGCCCAAGCGTCGTCCGCATCAAGGAATGCGATGTAACGTCCGCGCGCGAGCCGGAGCCCCGCATTGCGAGCCGCACTGACTCCCTGATTGGCTTGGGTTTCAACGCGTAAACGTGGCTCATTCTGGCTGCGTAGCCACACCAAGGTCTGGTCCTCGGAACCATCGTCGATAGCGATCAACTCCCAATCGCGGAAGGTCTGCGCTCGCAGGCTGTCCACTGCGGCGGGCAGGTGTGCGGCCGCGTTGTAGCATGGCATGACGACGGAGACGGTCGGCGCTGCGGTAGTCATGTGTTCCACCCCATGCGCGCCAGAAGCTGTCTGCGCCAATAGCCGATCATGCTCGCCCAACGTACATCGTTAGTGGCGAACGCAATTTTCCGCGCGAAGCTGCTCAAATTGTCGTCATTGAATATTGCAAGCCGACGCAGACGCAGTGGGTTGCCGTCACGTAGCGCCCATCCAGAGCGGGTAGTGCACGCATATCGGTAACCAGCTGCCATAACCGCTTGCTCGCAGCGCTCATCCCATGCCCCATAAGGGTAGGCAAAGCTTACAACTTCGGTTCCTAATACATCTTCAAGTAGCGCCTTGGAAGTAAGCAACTGCGCGTTC
This sequence comes from Burkholderiales bacterium, assembly GCA_030681095.1. Classification (GTDB taxonomy): domain Bacteria; phylum Pseudomonadota; class Gammaproteobacteria; order Burkholderiales; family Thiobacteraceae; genus RBG-16-58-11. The sequence goes on along the minus strand of JAUXTZ010000045.1, from coordinate 5,207 downwards.
AGTTGAGTGTTGTCCAAGTCCGGCAGGCGCAGGTGATCCACCGTGTGCGAACCGATCTCCATGCCCGCGCTTTGCATTGCGCGCAGTTGGGCGGGCTCGAGCAAGGGATCCGATGGCTGACCGGCATCGCCCCATCCAGCGCCACGACCAAGCCAGCCGGCTACGACAAACCAGCTTGCGCACATGCCGCGCTGCGCCAACGCTTCGAAAGCTTCGTAATTATCACGATACCCGTCATCGAAAGTAATGACGACGGTACGCTCGGGCCAAGCCTGTGGGCGGGCCGCAAGATCTGCCATGGTGACGGTTTTCCATCCTTCTCCGGCCAGGAAATCCAACTGAGACCGAAAGCGCGCCATTGAGACGGCCCAAGGCCAATCCGGGATCGCGCGACCACGCTGCACCGAGTGATACATCAGCATGAGGGGGCCATGCAGTTGGCCGCGTCGAATCAACGCAAGCGAGATGGGGTCCGGATCGATAAGAGAAAACATTTCAGTCAGAGCTCGATCGCTGTGCAAGTTCATCGCAAATGACTTCGAGCCATGCGTGACCATATTTCAGATCCGGTTCCAGGTGATTGCCTTCGGCCCATTCATTCCATGATTTTATGAACAACAGCCTCTCCTCGGTCGGATACTTCGCGACCTTTGAAATGGATCTGCGTATTAGCCGTCGAAACAAATCAGGGTGTTCGTTCTCCAGCACCAATCCATTGAAACCGGACCGCGGAGTATTGTCCCAATTGGGGATCGCGCAGGGATACTCGCGATAATCGGCTTCCTCTCTACGGAGAAAGAGATCCATGACATCTTTGTAGTCATAGACAGTCAGTTGGCCGCGATGCATTGCCTTTTTTAACTTTAGCAATGGGTGCCGCCAGGAGATATGGCCTTTTTTCGGCGGTAATTTTTGCAGAATAGCGGCGTCAAAACCTGCCGCCCCAGGCTTCCACTGATCGAAGTGGTTGATGCCGATCAAGAACAGGCCGGGCAAGCCCTCCTTGATGGCAAGAGCGCGCCACAGATCGGCAAAGTGTGTCGTATTCGGAAGCTCGGTTGGGCGGTAAACAACAAATACAGGTTTGCCATCTACGCGAATATGCCGAGGGTCCTGGAACGCAGGCAGCATCGCATAGAAGTGGGCGATGTAGTCGTCATCCCCGGGATAGGTTTGCTCAATCAAAATGCGATTGGGCGCACCATGCCAGATGCCGCTCCAGGTCTGATTCGCCCAGCAGACGCAGAACGGAAAATCGGGTTCACCAGAGGCGAGCACTTCATTGAAGGGGCGCTCTAACAGACGTTGACCGGCGAACCAGTAGTGGTAATAGCAGAAGCCCTCGATACCATAACTGCGCGCCAAGTCAGCTTGGGCTCGCCGTGTCTCCGGACAGCGCAGATCATAAAACCCCAGGTCGGCCGGCACGTGCGGCTGATAATGCGCACGGAACAATGGCTTGGCTTTGGCCGTATTAGTCCACTCAGTGAAGCCCTTGCCCCACCACTCATCGTTTTCGGGGATTGGGTGGAACTGCGGCAGATAAAAGGTGATCGCTCTGGCATTTGTCATGTTTCTATAAAGCCTTTTGTAGGTAGAAGCATGCTTGATCGCCCTCACCTCTCTGGTTGAGCTCCCGGGCTTGCTGCTTGAAATTTTCAATTTCTTCCGATGTAAAAATTGAGCCTTGTGGGTTTACCAGATAGGAGCGCGGGTCGTACATCGAAATGTCCCGCAGATACTGCTCACTGCCCCAAAATTGGAACAGGGCGGAGTCGTAAACAGTTTCCCTGATCTGGAAACCGGCTGCATGAGCCAATATCGCCATGCTTTGTTCGGTGTGGAGGTATAGGTGTCGCGGTGCGTCTATTTGCGCCCAGTGCGCCCCGTATTTTTGCCATGCGTAGGATGAGACCAGCGGAATGCGGATGAGAACGCAGCCTCGGTTGTTTAACAGCTCGTGCAGCTTTTTCAGCGTGGTGAGTTGATCCGGCATGTGCTCATAGGAATGATGCAAGGTAATAAGATCATAGCGACCGGTCATATCAGGCAGGTTTTTCTTATGAATCTTGACCCCATTGGGGTAGGTGATATCCCCCTCGATGAAGGGATCCACCCCTGTAAGATTAGTGAACCCTTCCTCCGCCAGCGTCAGCAGGCGGTCTCCCTTGCCGCAGCCCACGTCGAGTATGGCGGTGTCCAGTTTTTGGATACCCGCCTTGCGCATCCAGGTAATGTGGGATGGAATTTCATGCCCGGATGCAATGAGGCGGCCAAGCATATCCCGTTTTGAACTGAGCCAATATTTCGTTCTCCGTCGACGCAATAAAGCCTGGAGGCGGTTTATTTGCCCGGTGGCCGAGATCTGTTTCTCTTGGAAAACCCAATAATTTTCCGGGTAGTACTTTGATAAATCGTCCGGGATGTCGCGGATTTGCAGGCAGCCACACTGCGCGCATTCGATGTATTCGAACATATCGCGTAGGCCGTACATCATTTCTCTAACGCTGTGAGTCCGGTTGTTCTCGGTATTGCCGCATATTCTGCAAGATGTCATGGCGCAGAGACCTGCATTTGGCCAACACAACCAAAGGCCCGCCCACGAGGTGAAATCACCTGCGTTGATTGACCTGTAGTAGGTAATCCATCAACGATTCCTTCCAGAATGTTGTTGAAGACAAGGGGAATCCGCTTGCCGCTCATGAGTGTTTTTCTTTCATATGTTCAGACATGCTGACCAGCGCACTGAAATAGAGCGACTGGGAGCAAGGCGCACATGCATCAGGATGATGCACCACAAGATAGCGTTGCTCTTGTAGAGAATCCAGCGCCATCTTCGATTCGATTTGGGAAACCTGACCTTTGTCAGGCCACTCATTTTCGGGGATAGGGTGACGCTGGGGTAGATAGAGCGGCAGTGCCCGGGCGGTCATGTGCTGCCTCCTTGCAAGCGGCACTTATTTTTTACAAAGCCGATAATCTTATTCAGCTCGCCGCGCACCACCTCGAAAGGCGAGACTCGACTTGCGATCACCAAGGAGACCAAGGCTACCGTGCCGTACACGCTTAGGCGAACGAAGGGCGACCAAAGCGTGTCGTCAAAGATGGCATGAACGATCCAGAAGGTAGCAAGCACTATAGTGCCCAGATAGAGCCCCGGAATTGTCGTCGCCAAGATAGCGGAGAGTTTGATGCCTAATTCCCGGCTCGCCACCCAACTGATGTGCAGAGCAGAAACGACATGCGTGGCCACCAGTGCCCAAGCCGCACCCACGAGACCATATTGGAGGCCGATTGCCAGGCCCAGCGCCAGCACGGCGACCGATGTGACTTGAACCACCAGTTCACGCCCTAAACGATTTATTGCCGCGAGCAGCGCCCCTGCCGGATGGCCGAGGCACATGAAGAGACCGGCGATGGCGAGGATCGATAGGGGTGTTGCGGAATCGAGCCATTTAGCACCGAACAAAAACAGGATGAGATCCTGTGCAAGCCACGACAACAACACGTAAGCAGGAAAAGTGTAGAGACACACCAGCTTGATGGTGCGCAGATACAGATATTTGACGAGATCCAGATTGTCCTGTGATTTAGCGATCGCCCGCATTACCGGCTCGTATACCGCCCCGCTGATCAGCCCCAATGGTTGCTGACTCAGGCTATCTGCCTTGTTGAATAAGCCCACCGCGCCCGGCCCCAGCAAACGGGACAGCGCAAAGTTGCTAATCTGGCCGCGAATATAACTCACGATATTATTCGCAGACACCAAGTAGCCATACCGAACGATCTCGCGCGCACGGCGGAAATCAAAAGACAGACCTGGGCGCCAGTGGGCGAAGCGCGCCAACATGAATATGCCGATCAGGGGGCTCATCAGGCTTGAAATGATCAGGCTCCACGGCCCATAGCCGAGCAACGCCATGATGAGGCTCATGATGCTGTAGACCAGCGAGCACGTGAGCCCAACCAGCGTTTTCGATTTGAAATCCATGGCGCGGAATAGGATATTGCTGGGCACGTTGTAGAACGGACGCACCAGAAATGAGATTGCCATAACACGCAGCAGATCCGCATAAATCGGCATGTGGTACCACTCAGCGAACCAAGGGGCAACCAAAAAAAACATCAAGAAAATCCCTGCGCCGATCAAAAGCTGCAAGGTGAAGAGCAGATCATAATCGGCCTGCTCAACCTCCTTCGCCCGTACTAGAGCTTGACCCATTCCGCCTGCCGCAACAAAGCCGGCCAAGCCGGTAAAAATCTGGATAGTAGCCACCATGCCGAAATCTTCAGGCGCTAAGAGTCGGGCAAGGGCAATGCCGAACCCAAAGGCGAGGATTTGCCCGCCTACGCTCCCAAAGAACAGCCATCTCGCGCCACCACGAATCGAGTCACCGAGGCTCATGCAGCGCTCCCCGAGGCTAGTGTTTGGATGTGCGCATCCCCGGCCAGGATGAGGGGCTGGGGCGCGCGATGTATGAGAACCATTGGGTTTATCGTTTTTGTTTTCATGTCGAAAAGCCGGCAAGCCGTTGTAAGTTCAACGGCATTGCCCGGGTCCAGTGCCCGTTAGCCTGCATGGAATAAGGGATTTTTTAGGAACGGGCAATTATACCGTGCCGCCTAGGCCAGAAAGAGCAAAGCTTATGCCAGGTGCAAGGAGTCACTCAAAGATACGGTAGCTTGTGCTGCTAAGCACTATAAGCAGCACAAGGAACGCGAATATTGAGGCCTAAGGAAGCTCTGAAAAAGTCCGTCGTCCCCGCGCAGGCGGGGAGCCAGGCTTTAAATCTTCTCTACGGATTAAATAATTTCTGGCTCCCCGCCTGCGCGGGGATGACGTTAAAAAGGTTGTTGCAGACCTTTCCTAACTGAAACAAGAATGAATCGCCCCGACACGAGTAACAACGCACATGCACAGCCATTGCAGGGGAAAGTATTAGCGGTCGGGGTCGTAGCCCAACTCAAGCATCATCGGGCGAATCATCGGCAATATGCGTTCGATTGCCTCGGGGTTGTGCGCTTTCCATTTCTGCTGCTTCGGCGCGCCTTTCACAATACTGGTCGGTTGCAAATGCGCGCAGCGTGCGCGCAGCGCATCGGTGAACGGAACATCGAGTTGCTCGAAGGCGGCTTGGAACATTTCCACCGGGCGCTCGAAGATATCTTCATAGCGCAGTTGAATCCATTTATCCGCGGGTAAGCCA
>JAUXTZ010000042.1 GCA_030681095.1 Burkholderiales bacterium | reverse complement strand
GGATCCTTGCCGATGGAATATACCAAGCGGTTGGAGATGGAACGCTTGATCGACGGCGCATCCAGCGACGGCTTGTCGAGCTCAAGTTGCGCAGGTTTGGGGTTTTTGCTCATGGGAACATTCCTGGAAAGGGCGTTATTGTTCGAGTAATGAGCAATAACGGATGTCTAGGGGCGTTCTTTAGGACGGTGTGTGGTTAAGCTTGCCTAGCTGGTAGGCAGGAGATGATCAATAAAATTATATAAATCAATGACAAACCAGCGCCGCGCGGCCTCAAAACGCGCGGCACGGGGTGATCTAGGCCAACGCAATGACCAGATAAGTGACATACAACAAGCCGTTGATCCCCAAATGCCACACCCGCAATTGGCCGCGGGCGAGCATCACGCGCAGCCAAAAGCTCGCGATCAGGGTGATGGCAATGCCGGCGAGCACCTCGCGCTGCGGCGTCCACGGCGTCAACATAATGCCGATAGCGGGTAGCAGCGTGCCCTGGAACACCATCGCGCCGGTGATATTGCCGAAGGCCAGCGTGTCTTTGTGACGGCGGATCCATAAAATGCTATTCACCTTCTCCGGCAACTCCGTTGCGATTGGAATGATCATCAAGGACAACAACAGAGCCGAGATGCCAAACAGCGTGGAGACTTCCTCGATGCCATGGATAAAGCCCTTAGCGCCGGCCACCAGCAGCACCAGACCCAGCGTGAGCTGAATCAAAATCAGCGCCATGTTTTGCGGCAGGCCAAGACGCGCCAGCAACATTTTTTGATGCGCCTCGGTGGCATGGCCATCCTTCACCAAATCGGCGGAGGCACGCAAGGTGAGCATGATGTAGACAAAATAAATCAGCACCATGCCGGTGGCGAGTGCGCCACGATAAATCGGCTCCGTATGCGGTACAAACAGTGCAACCGCCGAGAGCGAAAATGCCCCCAGGAAAAAATTGAGATCGCGCGTGAAACCCGTGCGCTCCGGATTGAAATGGCCTTGCAAGCCGCGTTTCTTCGTCACCGACAGCGCCATCAGAAACAGCGACAAGGTGGAGAGCATCAACGGCGCACCGAGAATCGCGCCGACACCGATCTCCTCGTTCAGATGTGCATTCGCTGTGCCAGCGAAAATCGCCAGTAGCGGCACCATCGTCTCTGGCAGCGCCGTGCCCACCGCCGCGAATAGTGAACCGGTCACGCCCTCGGAAATTTTTAAGCGCTCACCCAAATGCTCCAAGGCATTGGTGAACACCTCCGCCGCGATCAGAATGACGAACAGCATTAAAATCAATTGCACGATAACCATAAATCTATCTCCTGGGTTCTATCTCACTGGGTAATGCGCGCATTATACTGGCACACCATGCATATTGACGAAAACGGCCTACTGCAAGGCGCGCGTTTTATCCCCTCGCCCAATTTTGACGCGCGACCGGATGGCTGCGCGGTCAGCCTAATCGTCATCCACAGCATCAGCCTGCCGCCGGATCAATTCGGCGGGCCGGGCGTGATCGAGCTCTTCACCAACCAGCTCGACCCGAGCGCACATCCCTACTACGAAATCATCAAAGATTTTAAAGTCCCCAGCCATTTCTTCATCCGCCGCGATGGCGAGTTGATTCAATTCGTCCCCTGCACCCAGCGCGCCTGGCATGCGGGCGCATCGACCTGGTGCGGGCGCGAACGTTGTAACGATTTTTCGATCGGGATTGAACTGGAAGGGTCGGACACGACATCCTTCACCGATGCGCAATATGAGCAACTTGCACGGCTCACCAACGCGCTTAAAGCCGCCTACCCGATCGATGATATAAAAGGCCATGCCGACATTGCACCGGGCAGAAAAACCGATCCCGGGCCCTATTTCGATTGGGCGCGTCTCAAAAATTCAAGCGCTTAGCGTGCCCGAAAGGAAACCGTGATGCACCCTCACAAACGACTATATCGATTTGCGGCTCTTCTGATGGCATGGAGCCTTCAAGCCGCCGCCGCGCCAGAATTTGGCTGTGTCAATCAATTAGAGGTGTCCGCCAGCAAAGGAGAGCGTGCACTTGCACTCGCAGCTGCTTTGCGGGGCGATGCAGCGGCTGGTGCGCCAGCACTTGCTAAGCTAGCAGAGCAGAACCCTGCCGACATCGTAGTGCAAAGGTGTCTGGGCATCGCGCTGATTGGTTTGGCTGCTGGCGCGTCCGATGCGGAGAAGGGTGAGGAGTACTACAGACGTGGGCGGATTGCCTTTCAAAAGGCACGGGAATTTGGTGATACACACATCATTACTACTTTTGGCCTAGAGATAACGGAGAAGCCCTACACTTTTGACGCTAGTCCGCTTGCCGCCATCATGCGTGAAGGCGAAGCGGCGTTCGCACGCGCCGATTTTCGCGCAGCCACGCACCATTACCAGCGGGCCATTCTGCTTGCTCCCAATCTTTATGAGGCTGCATTATTTTCCGGCGATGCGTATTACCAGTTAAAGGAATGGGATGCCGCTGGGTTATGGTTTGGCAAAGCGATTGCGATCGATCCCGCGCGAGAAACTGCCTATCGTTACTGGGGCGATGCCTTGATGGTCGAAGGCAAACGCGCCGAAGCCCGCGATAAATTCATCGCCGCGATCATTGCCGAGCCGTATAACCGAACCGCCTATAAAGGCCTGGGGCATTGGGCGCAGCACTATGGGGCCCGCCTGGAAGCACCGCATATCCAAATCCCTGTCCAGGCGGAAGCGAAGGCCATATCGGTTGACGATACGCGCATCACACCCTATTGGATTGCATACGGTATCGCGCGCGCCGTGCCCAAAAAAGAAGGAAATGCGCTGCAGCACGAGGTCGAGGCGTTGCAAGCATCACTCCAGGTTGCTCGCGAACTGGGTATGACATCCGCCGAGAAAGATATTTCCCTCGCTAACCTTATGCGGTTGGAGAAAAAAGGGCTGCTCGAAGCCTATGTGCTGTTTCACCGTGCGACCAAAGAGATCGCCGCGCAATATCACGCATACCGCGCAGCCAATAGAGATGCTTTGCAACGCTATTGGCTAGAAGAAGTGATCAAGTAATCAGGCGCGGACTAGCTCCTACCAATTCCGCATTGTGGAATAACAAATCACCCCTAGCAATAAGTTGAAAACCATCTAAGCTTATTTAAGCACATTTGCCGACAAGTCATTCTTGTCTATAAATAGAAAGCCGAACCATCGGTTAGACGATTTTCAACCATTGCGTGGAGGCAACATGCAAGTCACCAGACGGCAGTTTTTCAAAGTCTGCGCGGCGGGGGTAAGTAGTTCGAGCTTGGCGGTGTTGGGATTTTCTCCCACCGACGCCTTGGCCGAAGTTCGCACCTTCAAACTCGCCCGCACCACCGAAACCCGCAACACCTGTCCGTATTGCTCAGTCGGCTGCGGCATTTTGATCTACAGCTTGGGCGACAAATCCAAAAACGCCCACGCGGAAGTCATCCACATCGAGGGCGATCCGGATCATCCGGTGAATCGCGGCACCCTCTGCCCAAAAGGCGCGGGCCTGCTCGATTTCGTGCATAGCCCGAACCGGCTCCAGCACCCGGAATACCGCGCCCCCGGCAGCAAGGAATGGAAGCGCATTTCCTGGGACGAGGCCTTCACCCGCATCGCCAAGTTGATGAAGGACGATCGGGACAAGAATTTCATCGCGAAGAACGACAAGGGCGATATGGTAAACCGCTGGGTTTCCACCGGCATGCTGGCCGCCTCCGCCTCCAGTAATGAAACCGGCTACTTGACGCAGAAAATCGCGCGTAGCCTGGGGATGCTCGCATTCGATAATCAAGCGCGCGTTTGACACGGTCCGACGGTGGCAAGTCTTGCCCCGACGTTTGGCCGCGGTGCCATGACCAATCATTGGGTCGATATCAAAAATACCGACCTGGCTCTCATCATGGGCGGCAATGCCGCCGAGGCCCACCCTTGCGGTTTCAAATGGGTGACCGAAGCCAAGGCGCAGCGCAAAGCGAAGCTGATCGTGGTCGACCCACGCTTCACGCGTTCTGCCGCGGTAGCGGATTTCTATGCGCCGATTCGCGCCGGCTCCGACATCGCCTTCCTCGGCGGCGTGATCAACTACCTGCTGAGCAACGACAAGATCCATCACGAATATGTAAAAAACTACACCGACTTCAGCTTCCTGGTGAAAGATGAGTTCGGCTTCGAGGATGGCATCTACACCGGCTACGACCTAGAGAAACGCAAATACGACAAATCCACCTGGGGCTACCAGATCGGCAAGGACGGCTTTGTTGTCACCGACCCGACCCTGGAAAACCCGCGCTGCGTGTATCAGATGATGAAAGCGCACTACTCGCGCTACACGCCGGAAATGGTGTCCAACATCTGCGGCACGCCCAAGGGCGACTTCCTCAAGGTGTGCGAGATGATCGCGGAGACTTCCGCCGGCAACAAAACCATGACCATCATGTACGCCCTGGGTTGGACGCAACACTCACAGGGTTCGCAGATGATCCGCACCGGCGCCATGGTGCAATTGCTCTTGGGCAACATCGGCGTGGCGGGCGGCGGCATGAACGCGCTACGCGGCCACTCCAACATCCAGGGGCTGACCGATCTGGGTCTGCTGTCCAATCTGCTTCCGGGCTATATGACTTTGCCCAGCGATGCGGAACAGGACTACAAAGCCTATATCGAGAAGCGCGCTTTCAAGCCCTTGCGACCCGGCCAGATGAGCTACTGGCAGAACTACGGCAAATTCTTCGTCAGCACCATGAAGGCCTGGTACGGCGATGCGGCGACGGCGGAGAATAACTGGGCCTATGACTGGCTGCCCAAGCTCGACAAGGGCTATGACCTGCTGCAAGTGTTCGAGAACATGAACCAAGGAAAGGTCAACGGCTACCTCTGCCAAGGCTTCAACCCGCTGGCCTCTGCGCCGTGCAAGGTGAAAGTTTCCGGCTCGCTGGCCAAGCTGAAATTCCTGGTGACCATCGACCCGCTAGCCACGGAAACTTCTGAGTTCTGGCAGAACCACGGCGAGTACAACGATGTGGATCCGACCAAGATTCAAACCGAAGTGTTCCGTCTGCCCTCCACCTGCTTCGCGGAAGAAGATGGTTCTCTGGTCAGCTCCAGCCGTGTACTGCAATGGCACTGGAAAGCGGCCGAGCCACCGGGCGATGCCAAGGGCGATCAGGAAATCATGGCCGGTATTTTCCTCAAGCTGAAGGGGATGTACCAGAAGGACGGCGGTGCTTTCCCCGACCCCATCCTCAACCTCACCTGGAAGCATCGTCAGCCCGCCTCTCCCTCGCCCGAAGAATTGGCGAAGGAATTCTCCGGCCGCGCGCTGAAAGAGGTGACTGATCCCAAGGACGCAACCAAGGTATTGGTAAAAGCCGGCGAGCAGATCAACGGCTTCGGCGAATTACGCGATGACGGTTCCACCTCTTGCGGCTGCTGGATTTTCGCCGGCTGTTGGAGCGAGAAGGGCAACCTGATGGCGCGCCGTGACAACAGCGATCCTTTCGGCATCGGTCAGACCCTCAACTGGGCCTTCGCCTGGCCGGCGAATCGCCGCATCCTATACAACCGCGCCTCCTGCGACCCAAGCGGCAAGCCCTATGATCCCAAGCGCAAGGTAATCGGCTGGGATGCCGGCGTGGGCAAGTGGACCGGTTCCGACGTTCCGGATTTCAAGGTGGACTCCGCGCCGGAAGAAGGCATGAGCCCCTTCATCATGCAACCTGAAGGCGTGGCGCGCTTCTTCGCCGGCGACAAAATGGCGGAAGGCCCGTTCCCCGAGCACTACGAGCCGATGGAATCACCGTTGGTGAACAACCCGCTGCATCCCAACAATGACAAGGCGCGGGCTAACCCAGCGGCACGGGTGTTCAAGGGCGACTGGGACACGTTCGGCAAAGCGGACAAGTTCCCCTATGTGTGCACCACCTACCGCCTCACCGAGCACTTCCACTTCTGGACTAAGCATGTGAAGAGCAGCGCCATCATCCAACCGGAGCAGTTCGTGGAACTGGGTGAGGATCTGGCGAAGGAGAAGGGCATCAAGTCCGGCGACAAGGTACGGGTGAAATCCAACCGCGGCTTCATTGTCGCGGTGGCGGTGGTTACCAAGCGTATACGCACCCTCGATGTCGGCGGCAAGAAGGTGCATACCGTGGGTGTGCCCATCCACTGGGGCTTCATGGGCTTGGCCAAGAACGGCTACATCACCAACACCCTGACACCCTTCGTCGGTGACGCCAATACCCAGACGCCGGAATTCAAATCGTTCCAAGTGAACATCGAGAAGGCATAAGGAGGCGACCATGGCACTACAATCACTCGATATCAAAGCCCGGTCCGCCACCACCTCGCCTTCTCCCGCCGTGCGCGGCGAGGCGATCAAGGTGGCGAAGCTGATCGACATCTCCAAATGCATCGGCTGCAAGGCCTGCCAGGTGGCGTGCATGGAGTGGAACGATCTGCGTGACGAAGTCGGCACGAATGCCGGCACCTACGACAACCCGCGCGATCTCACTGACCAGTCGTGGACCGTCATGCGCTTCTCGGAAGTGGAAGTACAAGCGGGCAAGCTGGAATGGCTGATTCGCAAGGACGGCTGCATGCACTGCGCCGACCCCGGCTGCCTTAAGGCTTGCCCCGCGCCAGGCGCCATCGTGCAGTACACGAATGGCATCGTCGATTTCCACGAGGAAAATTGCATCGGCTGCGGCTATTGCATCACCGGCTGCCCATTCAACATTCCGCGTATTTCGAAGAAGGACGGCAAGGCCTACAAGTGCACGCTGTGCTCCGACCGCGTGGGAGTGGGCATGGAACCGGCCTGCGTGAAGACCTGTCCGACCGGTGCGATCGTGTTCGGCTCCAAGGAGGATATGATCCACCACGCCGAGGGACGCATTACCGATCTGAAGGAACGCGGCTACAAGAACGCTGGGCTGTACGACCCATCGGGCGTCGGCGGCACGCACGTCATGTATGTGCTGCAACACGCCGATCAGCCCGGCTTGTACGCCAACCTGCCTAAAGATCCTAGTATCAGCGCCATGGTCTCGCTGTGGAAGGGCATGACCAAGCCGCTGGCGAGTTTCGCGCTGGGTCTCGCAGTGTTCGCGGGTTTCTTCCACTATGTGACTAGCGGCCCGAATGAAGTAAGCGACGAGGAGCACACATCATGAGCGAGCAAGTTGTCACGCGCTATTCGTCACGCGATCGCGCCAATCACTGGGTCACCGCCATCAGCTTCATTCTGCTGGCGGCGTCCGGTCTGGCGCTGTTCCACCCGGCGTTTTTCTTTCTGAGCAATCTGCTCGGCGGCGGTACCTGGTCGCGCATCTTGCATCCCTTCATCGGCGTGGTGATGGTCGTTTCCTTCTTCATCTTCGCCACTCAGCTATGGAAGCAGAACAAAATCACCGCAGCGGATCGCGAGTGGCAAAAGCACTTTGGCGACATCCTGCGCAACAAGGCGACGCAATTGCCCGAGATCGGCAAATACAATATTGGTCAGAAATATTTGTTCTGGATATTGGTCATTACTATCGCGCTGCTGTTGGTGTCTGGTGTGGTGATGTGGCAGCCATGGTTCACGCCCATCTTCCCCATCAGCGTGGTACGGCTGGCGTCGCTGGTGCATGCGCTGGCCGGATTCGTCGCCATCCTCGTCACCATCGTGCACATCTATTCGGCCTATTGGGTCAAGGGCACGATGCGCGGCATGACGCGCGGCACCGTCACCGCCGCCTGGGCCAAGCATCATCATCCGGGCTGGTACAAAGAAGTCAGCAAAGGAAACCGTTAGTGACAGCAACTATCATCCAGCCGGGGCAGCTTGAAGCCCCGGCTGGCGAAATCACCTTCTTGCGCCTGCCGGCGCGAGACAGCTTTTTCAAAGATCGCGCCGAACGCTTCCGCCAACTGGCGCGAGAGCACAAGATGGGCAAATTCCTCGCCTTCATGGCGCGCATCGCCGACGCCCAGCACGCCGCGCTGCAACACTTTCCGCAAGTCCCCTTGCCCGAGGCGAGCGAGCTGGCGCGCTCGCGCGAACACGGCATGCCGCCGCTTGCCGCGCGCAGCTGGAAGCGCCACGCCACCTGGTGCGACACGGTGCGGGAAATCACGGCAGCAAGCGCGAGCGGCGCGCCCACACCGGCACAGGAAACCATCGCCCGCATCGGCAACATGACGAACGAGGAACTGGAAAAACTCGCGGACGCGGTATTGGATGGTCATGCCGAGCTCGATCTCGCCGCCGCGCCCTTCATCGCCGCTGCGCTGCAAGTCTATTGGGTGCACATGACCATCACGCTGGGCAACACCGCCTTCGCTCGCACCGACATGCCCAATCTGTGCCCGGTGTGCGCCTCCGCCCCGGTGACCAGCATCGTACGCATCGGTTCCGAGCATGGACTGCGTTATCTGCATTGCTCCTTGTGCGGCACGGAATGGCATATGGTGCGGACCAAATGCAGCAACTGCGAATCGACCAAAGGTATCGCCTATTACGGCATCGAAGGCGACAAGGGCGCGGTCAAGGCCGAAGCCTGTGAGGAATGCGGCTCTTACCTGAAAATCCTCTACCTGGATAAAGATCCCTACCTGGACCCTACGGCAGACGACCTCGCGTCTCTTGCCCTGGATATCTTGATGGACGAAACCGGCATCCAACGCAGCGGACCGAATCTGTTTTTGATTGCCCCGTAGCCTATACTGTTATTTCTTCATTAAAAGGCACCATGACGCGTGACGTTTGGTGAAATCCCCATGCAGCAATCCACTTCCCTTGCGGCCATTCCTGCCGTCGATCGCGTACTGAATTTTCCCGCAGTCCAAGCCCTTGCTGCCGAATATGGACGTGCACCGACCCTTGTTGCCGTACGAGGTGCGCTCGATCAATTGCGCGAACTTGCGCGGGGTGGTGCATTGGCTGCTGATGCGGTGAACGAGCCGCGCCTGGCGGCGCGAGTGCAAAGCGCGCTGGAAGATGCGGCTCGACCACTATTGCGACCGGTGTTCAATCTCACCGGCACGGTGCTGCACACCAACTTAGGTCGCGCGCCATTGCCGGAAGAAGCTATCGCCCATGCGGTCGAAGTCATGCGCCGGCCCTGCAATCTGGAATACGACTTGGGCGGCGGATCGCGCGGCGATCGCGACAGCCTGGTGGAACCGCTGCTGAAAGAACTCACCGGCGCCGAAGCCGCCACCGTGGTCAACAACAACGCTGCGGCAGTGTTCCTTGCGCTCAACACCTTGGGCTTGCGCCGCGAAGTCATCGTGTCGCGCGGCGAGTTGGTGGAAATCGGCGGCGCCTTCCGCGTGCCGGACATCATGGCGCGCGCCGGTTGCAAACTGGTCGAAGTCGGCACCACCAACCGCACCCATTTGCGCGATTTCGAGAGCGCGATTTCGGACAAGACCGCGCTGCTGCTCAAGGTGCACACCAGCAATTACGCGATCCAAGGCTTCACCGCCGCCGCGGAAGAACACGAGCTGGCTACACTCGCCCACACGCACGAGCTGCCTTTCATGGTTGATCTCGGCAGCGGCACGCTGGTGGATCTGAGCGCATGGGGCTTGCCAAAAGAACCTACGCCGCAACAGTCGTTGGCCGCCGGGGCGGATCTGGTCACCTTCAGCGGCGACAAATTGTTGGGCGGCCCGCAGGCCGGCATCATCGTCGGGCGCCGCGACCTCATCGCAAAAATAAAAAAGAATCCGCTCAAGCGCGCCCTGCGCGTGGACAAGATTACTTACGCCACGTTGGAAGCCGTGCTGCGTCTCTATCGCGATCCGGAGCGCCTTGCTCAAAGGCTACCCACGCTGCGTCTGCTCACGCGGCCGCTGGCCGACATTGAAACCACCGCGCAAGCAATCCTGCCCGCGTTGCAGCAAGCATTCAGCCACACCGCCGAGGTTTCCATCGCGCCCACACATAGCCAGATTGGCAGCGGCTCTCTGCCCATCGATCGCCTGCCCAGTTGTTGTGTGGCCATCACGCTGCGGGTGAAGGGCAAGGGCGAAGGCAGCGCGCTGAAGAAGATTGAACAGGCTTTTCGCGAACTCCCCGTGCCGGTGATCGGCCGCGTGGCGGAGGGCGCGTTTCGTCTGGATGTGCGCTGCCTGGAGGACAAAAATGTGAGCGGATTTGTTGAGCAACTAGCGCAGTTAAGATCGCGGTAATCGGACAAGCATCATGATCATCGGCACCGCCGGCCACATCGACCACGGCAAGACTGCGCTGGTAAAAGCGCTCACCGGCGTCGATGCCGATCGCCTGAAAGAAGAAAAGGCGCGCGGCATCACCATCGATCTCGGCTACGCGTACACGCCGCTGCCCAACGGCGACATGCTCGGTTTTATCGACGTGCCCGGCCACGAGAAGCTGGTGCACAACATGCTCGCCGGCGCCACCGGCATCGACTTCGTGCTGCTGGTCATCGCCGCCGATGATGGCCCCATGCCGCAGACACGCGAGCATTTAGCCATTCTCGGTTTGCTGGGTCTGAATCGCGGTGCGGTGGCGCTCACCAAGATCGACTGCGTGAGCGCGGAACGTGCAGCCGAGGCACAACAGGAAATCGCTGCGCTGCTCGCCGACACGCAGCTGGCAGCTTGTCCGATCTTTCCAGTATCGTCGATCAGCGGCGAGGGCATCCCGGAGTTGCGCGCGCATCTGGAACAGACCGCGACCGGTACGCCGCCGCGTGAAGCGTGCGGCCATTTTCGCCTCGCCGTGGACCGGGTATTCACGCTACCCGGCACCGGCACCGTGGTTACCGGCACGGTGTTTTCGGGCGAAGTACGCACCAACGACAAACTCATCCTCTCTCCATCCGGCTTGGAAGTGCGCGTGCGCGGCATCCACGCGCAAAATCGTCCCGCCGATAGTGGCCGCATCGGTCAGCGTTGTGCCCTCAACCTCGCCGGTACACAACTGGAAAAGCAGGATGTGCATCGCGGCGACTGGGTGCTCGGCGCGGAAATACATCAACCGATTCAGCGCCTGGATGCGCGGCTGCGCCTGCTGCCGTCTGAAGCCAAAGCCCTCAAACACTGGTCGCCGGTGCATTTCCATCTCGGCGCTTCGGACGTGATCGCGCGCATCGCGCTGCTGGAAGGCGAGACCATGCAACCCGGCGCCGACATGCTGGTGCAGATTGTCACCGACAAACCGCTGTGCGCGGTGCATGGCGACCGCTTCATCGTGCGCGACCAATCGGCTACCCGCACCCTGGGCGGCGGCGTGGTGTTGGATATTTTTCCGCCCGCACGCAACCGGCGCAAAGCTGCGCGCATCGCCGTACTGCATTCGCTGGAAAC
>JAUXTZ010000032.1 GCA_030681095.1 Burkholderiales bacterium | reverse complement strand
CGGCTCGATATGAAATCGAATATGGAAGAGTTGATACATCACTTCAAACTCTTCACCGAGGGCTTCCATGTGCCGGCCGGCGAATGCTATGCCGGCATCGAGCATCCCAAAGGCGAGTTCGGCATCTATATGGTGTCCGATGGCGCCAACAAGCCGTATCGTTTAAAAATTCGTGCACCCGGTTATCCGCATTTGGCGGCGCTGGATGAAATGGTGCGTGGCCACATGATCGCCGACGTTGTTGCGATCATTGGTACGCAAGATATTGTGTTTGGGGAAATGGATCGATGACGTTGTGTGCAGATTCCTTGGCCAAAATCGACCGCGAAGTCGCTAAATATCCGGCTGATCAAAAGCAATCGGCGGTGATGTCGGCGTTGCGCATCGCGCAGCAGGAAAAAGGCTGGCTTGCCAGCGACACGATCCAATTCGTGGCGGATTATCTCGGCATGCCACGCATCGCGGCGTATGAAGTGGCGACTTTTTACAATATGTATGACACGCAGCAGCGTGGCAAACATAAGCTGGTGATCTGCACGAATTTACCTTGCCGCGTTACCTGGCAGCAGGATGTGGGCGAGTACTTGAAGAAAAAACTCGAAATCAATTACGGCGAAACCACCGAGGACGGTAAATTCACCCTGATCGAGGGTGAGTGTATGGGGGCATGCGGCGATGCGCCGGTGATGATCGTGAATAACCACCGCATGTGTAGCTTCATGACACCGGAAAAAATCGACCAACTGTTGTCGGAGTTGGAATAAGCATGACGGAAAAAGTCATCCTCAACACAC
This sequence comes from Burkholderiales bacterium, assembly GCA_030681095.1. Lineage (GTDB taxonomy): Bacteria > Pseudomonadota > Gammaproteobacteria > Burkholderiales > Thiobacteraceae > RBG-16-58-11. The sequence continues at coordinate 2,671 of JAUXTZ010000032.1, read as the reverse complement.
TGGATCATCCCGAACCCGGCACGCTCGCCAATTACGAGCGCGTCGGCGGCTATCAGGCATTGAAAAAAATCCTGGCGGAGAACATGAGCTCCGAGGCGATCATCGCCGAGGTTAAAACCTCCGGCCTGCGCGGTCGCGGCGGGGCGGGTTTTCCCACTGGCCTGAAGTGGAGCTTTCTACCGCGCCATTTTGCCGGGGATAAATACATCGTCTGCAATAGCGACGAAGGCGAACCAGGCACCTACAAGGATCGCGACATTCTTCGCTACAACCCGCACAGCGTCATCGAAGGCATGATCATCGCCGGTTATACCCTGGGGGCGCAGCGCGGCTATAACTATATCCACGGCGAAATTTGGGATAGGTACGAACACTTCGAGCACGCGCTGGATGAGGCGCGCGCTGCGGGCTATCTCGGGCAGCAGATTCTCGGCAGTAGCTTTAGCTTCGAGCTACACGCGCATCATGGCTTCGGCGCGTATATCTGCGGTGAAGAGACGGCTTTGTTGGAGTCGCTGGAGGGCAAAAAGGGGCAGCCCCGCTTCAAACCGCCGTTTCCGGCCAGCTTCGGTTTGTATGGCCGTCCGACGGTGATCAACAATACCGAGACGTTTGCCAACATTCCTTACATTGTGCGCAACGGCGGGCAGAAATTTTTGGAGCTCGGCAAGCCCAACAATGGCGGCACCAAGATATTTTCCGTGACCGGCCAGGTCAACAAACCGGGCAATTTTGAAATTCCGCTCGGCACACCGTTCCCCGCGCTACTCGAAATGGCGGGCGGCATGCGCGACGGGCGCACGATGAAAGCGTGCATCCCCGGCGGCTCCTCGGTCCCCGTGTTGCCCGCCGACATCATGATGACTTGTACGATGGATTATGACTCCCTCGCTAAAGCAGGCTCCATGCTCGGTGCGGGGTCGGTCATCATTCTCGACGATACGGTGTGCATGGTGCGTGCGCTGGAACGCTTGTCGTATTTCTATTTCGAGGAATCTTGCGGCCAATGCACACCCTGCCGCGAAGGCAGTGGTTGGCTCTATCGCGTCGTGCATCGCATCTTGCAGGGGCAGGGGCGTCACGAAGATCTAGAACTGTTGATCGACGTTTCCAAGAACATCAGCGGCCGCACGATTTGCGCCCTGGGTGATGCCGCCGCTACACCGGTGCTCAGCTTCATCAAACATTATCGCCACGAGTTCGAGCATCATATCGAACACAAACGGCCCATTGACGGGTGTCACTAGCATGTTGCATATCGAAATCGATGGCCAGCAAGTAGAAGTGCCCGAAGGCAGCACGGTGATGGATGCCGCCGATAAGCTCGGCATATATATTCCGCGTTTTTGCTATCACCGCAAATTGTCGGTCGCCGCGAATTGCCGCATGTGCTTGGTGGATGTGGAAAAAGCCCCCAAGCCGCTGCCCGCGTGCGCCACGCCAGTCACCGACGGCATGAAGGTGGCCAGCAATTCCGATAAAGCGAAGCGCGCACAGCAAGGCGTGATGGAATTCCTGCTCATCAATCATCCGCTCGACTGCCCGATTTGCGATCAAGGCGGCGAGTGCCAGTTGCAAGATTTGGCCGTGGGATACGGCGGCAGCAGTTCACGCTACACCGAAGTCAAGCGCGTGGTGGTGAACAAGAATTTGGGCCCGCTCATCGCCACCGACATGACACGCTGCATTCACTGCACACGCTGCGTGCGCTTCGGTCAGGAAATCGGCGGCGTGATGGAGTTAGGTCAAGCCGCACGCGGCGAACATTCGGAGATCATGCCTTTTATTTCGCAGACGGTAGATTCCGAACTCTCCGGCAATATGATCGATCTGTGCCCGGTTGGGGCGCTGACTTCTAAACCGTTCCGCTATACCGCGCGCACTTGGGAACTCACACGCCGTTCCTCGATCAGCCCGCATGATGGTTTGGGGGCTAACCTCTCGATGCATATTAAACAAGATCGCGTCATGCGCGTGCTGCCGCGAGATAACGAAGCGGTGAACGAGTGCTGGCTGGCGGATCGCGACCGCTTCTCCTACGAAGCGCTGAACAGTGCTGAGCGTTTAACCGTGCCCATGGTGAAGCAAGGCGGCCAGTGGCGTGAAACCGATTGGCAAACTGCGCTGGAATATGTGGCCCATGGCTTGAATGAAATCAAGACCCAGCATGGTGCAGAAGCGATTGGTGCGCTCGCCACGCCCAATAGCACGCTGGAAGAGCTGTATCTCTTGCAAAAACTGACGCGCGCACTCGGCAGCGGCAACGTCGATCACCGCTTGCGTCAATCCGATTTCAGCGCCGATGCAGAATTAAGCGGGGCGCCTTGGTTGGGGCAGCCCGTCGAAGCGTTGGCGGAAGCCGGTGCCATGCTGATCGTCGGCAGCACGCTGCGCAAAGAACAACCGCTGCTCGCGCATCGGCTGCGTCAAGCCGTGAAGCGCGGCGGTCAACTGAATTTAATTAACCCGGTAGACGATGATCTGCTGTGCACCGTGGCCAACAAGTCCATTGTGGCGCCCGGCGCGATGGTGAATGCCTTGGCGCAGGTGGTGAAAGCCGCTGCGCAACAAAAGGGCGTGGAGCTGGGCACGGCCTATCGCGATGCGCTGGCGAGTGTGACGCCCAATGCGGCTGCGCTTGCGATTGCGACCAGCCTATGCGCTGGGAAAA
>JAUXTZ010000022.1 GCA_030681095.1 Burkholderiales bacterium | reverse complement strand
CGCGATGCTGGCGGCCCAGCAGCTCGGCCATTTTCAGCCCGGTGGGACCGGCGGCCTTGAGTGATTCGATATATTCGCGGCGGCGCAGGTTTTCGCGGATGGCGATGTATTCCATCTCCGGGGTAATCATGCCTTGCCGTGCATAGTGCATTTGCGTGACATTCTTGCCCGCTATAGCGCGACGCGGCTGGCGCACCAGGCCGGGAAAGCGCATGGCCGTGAGTGAAGCATCATGCAAACGGGTCAAACCGTATTCGGAGCTAAGCCCGCTCAAGGCCTCGGTGTCGTTGCGCTCCTCGATCCAGCCGGTGCGCAGTGCGGCGAGCCCCTTGCGGATATCGATCTGCGCTTGCGGATCGGTATAAGGCCCAGAGCAGTCGTAAACGTAGATGGGCGGGTTGGGTTCGGCACCTAAGGTTGCGGGGGTGTCGGACTGGGAAATTTCGCGCATCGGCACTTGGATGTCGGCGCGCGAACCGGTTACATAAACCTTGCGTGAATTGGGTAGGGGTTTAACGGCGGCTTCGTCCACGTGGGCCGTGGCGGCGGTAAATTGGGCTGTGGGATTCGGTAGTGCTGCGTTCATGGTGCGCTCCTTCAAGCAAAAACAGCAGGGAGCGGCGGGGAGCGCGCTTCCCTACGACGGCATGACCCGTACAGGTTCAGAGGGTCTATCTCACCCCGCCGTATGACCGGCGCGGACCCCTAGCGAAGTATGTAAAGGTAAGGGAAATATGGAATAATCGCAAGGCTAACAGCGGTAAACCCCTGAAAAGAAGATGGAGAAGACCATGGATTTGGAGAAGGTCCGTTTCAATATGATCGAGCAGCAGATCCGCCCCTGGGATGTGCTGGACGATACCGTGCTCAGCCTATTGCAGCGCGTCAAGCGCGAAGAATATGTGCCCGAGGCATATCGGGCCATGGCGATGATGGATTTGGAAATACCTCTTGGCCAGGGCGAATCCATGCTCAGCCCCAAGGTCGAAGCGCGCCTGGTGCAGGAACTCCATATCAAACCGACGGACAAAGTGTTGGAAGTCGGCACCGGCAGCGGCTACATGACCGCGCTGTTGGCCAGCCTCGCTAAGCATGTGCATAGCGTGGAGATCATTCCTGAATTGAGCCAAGCGGCGGCGCAAAAACTCGCCGCACACGGCTTCAATAACGTAACTTTGGATGTGGGCGATGCCGCGCGCGGCTGGCAAAAGCATGCTCCCTACGATGTGATCGTGGTGACCGGCAGCTTGCCGGTGCTGCCAGACGAGTTTGTCGCACAACTCAGCCCAGGCGGCCGCTTACTGGCGTTCGTCGGCACTGCACCAGCGATGGAGGCGCGGCTGACGCACTTGATCGAGCCGGGCGTGACCGATAGCGAAGTCATATTTGAGACCGATGTGCGGGCGCTGAAGAATGCACCGCAGCCCGCACAGTTTGTATTCTAAATGAAGCAGCTTAGCCCGCCGGAATTGCGGGCCTGGCTTGACGATGCCATGCGTGCCAAACCCATATTGCTCGATGTGCGCGAAGGTTGGGAAATCGAATACTGCCGTATTGATGGCTCGAATTGGATTCCCATGCGCGAAGTGCAGCAACGCTGGGACGAATTAAACCAGGAAGCGGAGACCGTGGTGATTTGTCACCATGGCGTACGCAGCTATCACATTGCAAAGTTCCTGGAACATCAAGGTTTTAGCGATGTGTATAATCTTTCGGGCGGGGTTGACGGCTGGGCGCGTCAGGTTGACCCGACGATGAAGACTTATTAAGGATACCGCATGAAAAAAATACCGCTGTTCGTGGCCTTGGCCTTCAGCCCGCAGCTATTCGCCGCCACCGACCTGTTGCAGGTTTATAAAGAGGCGCAGACCCAAGACGCCACTTTCCAAGCCGCAAAATCGGCGCAAATCGCCGGTCAGGAAAAGCTGCCGCAAGCCCGCGCCTTGTTCATGCCCTCGGTCAACTTGTCGGCCAACACCACGCATAATGAGACCGATACCCAAACCAGCAGCAGCTCAACCTTGTTATCTAGCGGCGAAAGAAAATACAACAGCCACGGCTACTCGGTCTCGCTGAATCAGCCGCTGTACCGCGCGCAAAACTACGCCAGCTATGCCCAAGCCAAATCCACGGTGGAGCAGGTCAATGCCCAGTATGCCACCGCAGAGCAAGACTTGGTCGTGCGCGTGGCGCAAGCCTATTTCGACGTGCTGCTCGCACAGTACAACGTGACGCTGGCGCAGGCGCAGCAGGAATCCATCGGGGAACAGCTCGCTCAAGCCAAGCGCAACTTCGAAGTCGGCACCTCGACCATCACCGACACGCACGACGCGCAAGCCCGCTTTGACCTGACCCTCTCACAAGAAATCGCCGCCCAAAACGATCTGGAAATCAAACGCCGCAGCTTGCAGCAAATTATCAATCGCCAGCCGGACGAACTCGTCACAGTAAAAGGCGAAGTGCCGCTGGTTTCTCCCGAGCCAAACAATATGGATGCTTGGGTGGAAAAAGCCCTGGCGCAAAATCCTGAAACCCAAATTGCAAAAGCCGCCTTCGACATCGCCAGCGAAGAAGTGCGCAAGGCGCACGGCGGGCACCTGCCCACGCTGGATTTGGTCGCGACCTATGGCGACACCATCCAAGGCGGCGGCAGCGGTTTTGACCAGAATGCCAAAACCATTGGTCTGCAAATGAACTTGCCGATTTTTGCCGGCGGCGCCACCAGCTCGAAAGTGCGCGAGGCCGTGGCGAATCAAGAAAAGGCGCGGCAAGAGCTGGATGCGGTGCAACGCAAAGTCGCATTGCAAGCGCGCCAAGCCTATCTCGGCGTCACCAGCGGCATCGCCCAAGTGAAAGCGCTGCAACAAGCGGTGATCTCCAACCAAAGCTCGCTCGATTCCACCAAGCTGGGCTTGGAAGTCGGTGTACGCACCAGCGTCGATCTGCTCAATGCGCGCCAGCAACTCTTCAGCGCGCGGCGCGATTTGGCGCAAGCGCTGTATGGCTACATCGTGTCGCGTTTGAAATTAGAAGCGGCGGCGGGGGATTTGAATGAGGCGGATGTGAGCCAGGTGAATGGGTGGTTGAATCAGGCGGCGAAGCCGGTGAATTAAGGGCGAAAAGCCTTTTTGCCACGTATTAACACGAATTTGCACGAATAAAACCGAATCAGCAGTTTCACGGTTACTTGGTTTTATTCGTGGGAATTCGTGTTAATTCGTGGCTAACGATTTTTAGCCTTTCCTCAATCGTAGCCATCGTTTTCCCCACCGCACCGCGATGCGCAGCGGCAAATTCCAGCGCTGCCTTACCCATCTGTTTTTTCATCAACGCATCTTCCAGCAAGCGTTGTGCTTGCACCAATGCCGCGCTCGCATCCACTACTTGTAGCGCCGCTCCGGCAGCGAAGGCGTCCTTTGTGGCCTGGGTGAAATTATAAGTATGCGGGCCTAGAATCACCGGCACGCCCATGGCGCAGGCTTCGATCAAATTCTGTCCGCCGAAGGGTAGCAAGCTGCCGCCGATAAGCGCTACATCGGCCGCACCGTAGTAGGCGAACATCTCGCCCATGCTGTCGCCCAGCACGACGCGTGTCTCAGCGCGGATCGGCGCATTTTCGCTTCGCCGCTGATAGGGGATGCCGCGCGCCGTTAGCAATGTGGCCACGTCGTCGAAGCGTTGCGGATGGCGCGGTACGATCACGAGCAAATAGTTTGACTCGGGGATGAGTGCATCGAGCAGCAGCGCTTCTTCACCTTCGCGAGTGCTGGCAGCGAGTAGGGCGCGGCGATCGTTGCCCCATAATGCGCGCAAATGTTTAGCTTGATCATCAACATCGGCGGGCGGCGCGACGTCGAATTTTAAATTGCCGGTGATGCTGACGTGTGTTGCGCCGAGTTGCTTGAGGCGTTCAGCATCCGCTGCGGTTTGCGCGCAGATGAGCGGCAAGTTTTTCAGCGCCTCACGCGTCAGGCTGCCGATGCGTGCATAGCCGCGCGCCGATTTATCCGAGAGCCGGGCATTGATCAAGGCCAGCGGTACGCCTCGCTGTTTGCAGGCAGCGATCAGGTTGGGCCATAGCTCAGTTTCCATCAGCAGTCCGAAGGCGGGTTGGAAATGCGTTAAAAATCGCCGTACCGCGCCAGGGTAATCGTAGGGTAAATAGGCTTGCGTCACGCGCTCGCCATAGAGCTGTCTTCCGGCCGCGCGCCCAGTCGGCGTCATGCAGGTAAGCAAGATTCGATGCGTTGGATAGCGCGCTAGCAGCGCATCGATCAAAGGCGCGGCGGCGTGCGTCTCGCCTACCGATACGGCGTGTATCCAGATCAAGGGTTGGGGCGCTGCTGCGCGGTAGAAGCCGAAGCGTTCGCCCCAGTGGGACAGATATTCCGGCTGTTTGCGCGCGCGCCACAGCAGGCGCAGCGGGATGAAGGGCAGCAACAGATACAAGACGAGTGAATAGAGCAGCCTAGGCATGGGTCAATTCAATCTTGACTAAACATGCAACACTCCTCCCTCTCCCGCAGGGCGGGAGAGGGTCGGGGAGAGGGTGGGGGATGAACGTAATTGCCATGACGAATAACTTCCCCTCTCCCTAGCCCTCTCCCCGCGTGCGGGGAGAGGGGATGTTCTCGGTTGCGGGGAGGGTGTTGAGCATTGCATCGGCGCAGGCTATCACTTCAGAACTGCAGGGCGCATTTCCAGGGCCACCTAAATTACGTATCGGCGTGTTGGCATACAAGCCATTTTTCGCCGGATCGGAGCCGCCATAGATACCAAGCGTGGGCGTGCCTACGGCGGTAGCAAGATGCACCAAGCCGGTATCGACGCCGATGACTAAGCTTGCCTGCTTGAGCATGAGCGCGGCTTCTGTGAGCGACAGGCGCGGCGCGACGATGGCGCTGGAAATAGCACCTGCTAAGCGCTGAGCGCATTCGTATTCGGCCAAGCCGCCCCAGGGCAGCACGGTGACGATACCGCGTTGATGCAAGGCATTGCCCAAGGCAATCCAATCAGGTTCGGGCCACAATTTTTCCGCGCGGCTGGTGGCGTGCAGCAGCACCGCATAGCTCCCTGCGGGCAGCCAATTAAGCTGCGTTTTAGGGATTTGCACGCCATAGTTGAGCGGTAGATCGGGGGCAAGATCAAACACGAGTGCTGCCAAGGTGCGGTAGCGCACCACTGCATGGGCATCGGGATCGACCGCGAAAGTTTTGTCGTAGCACAGCGCGGCTAAGGGCTCGCGTGCGCTGCGGCGATCTAGCCCGAAGCGTTTGCCATGTGCGAGGCGCGCGAGCAGCCCGCTTTTCAACAGGCCTTGCGTATCGAGAATGAAATCGTAAGTGG
>JAUXTZ010000020.1 GCA_030681095.1 Burkholderiales bacterium | reverse complement strand
TTTCATCACATGGTATTGCGTGGAAATAGTAGTCTAATAAGCAAAATTATCGCCTTAATTAGCCTCAATCGCGCAGCGCACCTGACTAGCGACGCGATACGAGTTTACCCCAAACTTGCTAGCGAACATCACGCGGCATTGTTAGCCATTAGCCAGCCTTTGACCGTTGCTGAACGTAGCTTAGAAAGTGCAATGATGGCCGAACTAAGAGAAGTCGCATCAAGTTTAGCTTTTGGTGCTTCTGTGGAAGAGATCACTTTTTTTGACAGATTGCTTGCACGTTTTACTATCAAATACAACGCAACAATAAATCGTTTTTATCAACATTTACCTGAGTGGCGAAATTTATCCCAGCTTCCCACCGAACAATATCTCGTTGCTGAAAAAGGTGCATTGGCCCAGATCACTAACCCTTGGCGCGATGGGTATCTGCACCTGGTATACAATCCTATGGGCAAGGTGTTGGCTGGAATTGCAAACCCAGCCTATGCAAGCTATCCCCGCCGCATCATCGATGCCGATGGCCTGCTGCGCTTAGTATCACTTCAAATTCAAATCGCCGCCCAGGAAATCCCCGAATCGGATATTCCCGCCTTTCTCAAGAATGCGGATCCCCAATTCCGCGACCCTTATACCGGCCAACCTATGCAATGGGATAAAACTCGCGGCTTGTACTTCCGTGGGTACAGTGATCGCATCACGGACAAAGATGGCTTCGTCTCGGTAAAACTCTAAGACGTCATAGCATGCCAGCGCCATCTCTGGCACAATGTCGATTCTTCGACACCGGCTCGCGTTCAGGGGTAAATAAGATATGGCGATATCCGTAGACAAGCCCAGCCTATTGATCGTCGATGACGATCCACTGATCACCGACACCTTGAGTTTCGTCCTCGATAAATTTTTCGAGGTACACGTCGCCGACTCGCGCGCCAAAGCGCAAACCGTCCTCGCCAGTCTCGATACCCCACCGCAACTCGCCTTGGTCGATCTGGGTCTGCCGCCGCTGCAACACCTGCCGGACGAAGGTTTTCGCCTCATTTCCGAGTTGCTGGCTTATTCCGCGACCATCAAAATTTTAGTGCTATCGGGCCAGAACGACGAAACCAATGCGCGCCATGCGCGCACCTTGGGCGCGATCGATTTTATCGCCAAGCCGTGCGACCCGGAGACACTGCGCAAACATCTGACCAGTGCACTGCAAGCGCGCAACGCGGAAGTGGCGGCCTCGACCGAAGCTGCGGCCGATACGAGCTGTGGCATCGTGGGCGATAGCCCGGCGGTGTTGAAGCTGCGCCAGCAGATCGCGCAATTCGCTGATTCGCCCTTCCCGGTATTGATCGAGGGCGAATCGGGTAGCGGCAAGGAGTTGGTTGCGAGCTGTTTTCACCGCATGGGCAGCCGCGCCAAGAAGCCCTTTCTCGCACTTAACTGCGCCGCGATTTCGCCCACCTTGGTCGAGCCAACGCTGTTCGGCTACAGCAAGGGCGCGTTTACCGGCGCCATTACTGCGCGCTCCGGTTATTTTGAAGACGCGAATGACGGCACGCTGTTTCTGGATGAGATCGGCGAGTTGCCATTCGAACTGCAAGCAAAATTATTGCGCGTGTTGGAGAACGGCGAGTTCCAGCGCGTAGGCGAAACCCAAACCCGCCACAGCAATGCGCGCATCGTCGCCGCGACCAACCGCGATTTGCGCGCGGAGATTCGCGCCGGCCGCTTCCGCGCTGATCTGTATCACCGCTTGAGCGTGTTTACCGTAAGCGTGCCGCCGCTGCGCGAGTTGAACGACGACAAGAGTGGGCTGCTGCAACACTTCCGTGCGTTCTACGCCAAGCAAGCCAATGTGAAGCCGTTCGAGCTAGACAAGAACGCCCTGGCGCGCTGGATGGGTTATCACTTCCCCGGCAATGTGCGCGAGCTGCGCAACATCGTGATTCGCCTCACCACCAAATACGCTGGGCAGACCGTCACCACCGCGCAATTGGAAGACGAGCTCGATACCGATATCTACACGCCGTCCGGATTCGATATCCCCACCGATCAAAAATCGCTGGAGGAAATGGCCAAGAAACATCTGCAAAGTCAGACCAATTTCAATCTGGATCAAACGCTCAAGCAATGGGAGCAGGGCTATGTCGAGGCCGCGCTCAAAATTACCCACGGCAATCTCAGCCAGGCGGCTAAGCTCTTGGGCGTGAATCGCACCACCTTGTATAGCCGTATGCAGGCCTATCAAATCACCACTGATGAATAGGTTTCGTTCGTCATCAATTGGTTTTTGCGCGCACCGCTTAGGATAACGCCCCGTGTATTACGAGCACTTCGGTCTTTCCCAACCCCCGTTCAAAATTACGCCCAATACCGCGTTCTTTTTTCCCGGCGGTAATCGCGGCCCCATCCTCGATGCCCTGGTCTACGCCATCACCCAAGGCGAAGGCATCATCAAGGTCACAGGCGAAGTCGGTAGCGGCAAGACCATGCTGTGTCGCATGCTGGAGGCGAGCCTGCCGGATACGGTGGAGACGATCTACCTCGCCAATCCTAGCGTGGAGCCGGGCGAGATTTTGCACGCCATCGCCTTCGATATGCATCTGGATATACCGAAAGACGCCAGCCGCCAACAAGTGATGCAGTTGCTGCAAGCGTATCTGGTGCAGCGCCACGCTGAAGGCAAACAAGTGGTGATCTTCGTCGAAGAAGCGCAGGCCACGCCGATAGCAACGCTGGAAGAAATTCGCTTGCTCTCCAATCTGGAAACGCAGCACCACAAGCTGTTGCAGATTGTGTTGTTTGGCCAGCCGGAATTGGATGAGATCCTTGCCGAACCCGCTATCCGGCAATTGAAAGAGCGCATCACCCATAGCTTTCGCCTCGATCCGTTCAACACCACCGACATCCGCGCCTATCTCGATTTCCGCATGCGGCAAGCCGGGTACAAAGGCCCGGATGTATTCAGCGTGGGCGCGGTGCGCGAAATTGCACGCGCCTCCATCGGCCTCACCCGCCGCGTCAACATCATCGCCGACAAAGCGCTGCTCGCGGCCTACACCGAGCAAAAGCACGACATCTCAGCGCGGCATGTATTCGCGGCGGCGCAAGATTCTGAGTTTACCGACATCGTGCCGCGCAAGCTCTGGGGCCTCGGCCTGGCAGCTATCGGGCTACTTTTGCTGGGCATCGGCATCGGCATAGCGTTGCCGCCGCTGTTTAAATCCGCTTCGGTGCCGCCACCCGCACCGGCCCCAGCCGCCGCAGTGCCGGCTACGCCAGTACCGCAACCCACTGCTATCGCAGAACAAGCTAAAGATATTGTCGATACGCGTCTGGCCGCGACCGAACAATGGCTGGCCAATACTCCGCCGGAGACGGTCGGCATCCATGTCCAACTCTTGGGTGCGGGGGATCGGAAGCGGCTCGAAAACTACCTCGCCGAGTTGGGCAAAAGCGTTGATATCGCGCAGGTTTTTGTGTACCGTACCAAGGCTAGTGGCAAGCCTGCGTATAGCGTGATTTATGGCAGCTACCCGAATCGCGCTGCGGCGAATGCCGCGCTCGCGCAACTACCGGCCAAGCTGCAAGCGCAGCGCCCCTACTTGCGCACCGTGCAAGGCATGCGCGCCGAGATTGGCGCGGCGCGCTAAGCACCAAGGAAAATGTTGAAAGCAGCCTCCTCTATTTGGTTTCGCTCTGCGCTTCTTAGCGCCTTGGCCGCCCTCAGCGGTTGTGCGCAAGAGCCGCGCATCGCGCAATCACAAGGCCATATTTCCCTACCGCCCCCCGCCCAAGTGGCGAGCGCTATCCCCGCCCCGGTGCAAGTGCCCACGCAATTGCCGCCGCCGAAAATCCAAGCCAAGCCGATCACCTATAACGTGGTGGTGACAGAAGTCCCCGCGAAGGAGTTGCTGTTTTCCCTCGCGCGCGACTCCAAGCTGAATATTGACGTGCATCCCAATATCCAGGGCGTGGTCACGCTTAACGCGATCAACGAAACCCTGCCCGCGATTCTCGACCGCATTGCCTACCAGGTGAACATTCGCTACAAGCTGGAAGGCAACACGCTGATTGTGACGCCGGATTCGCCTTTCTTGAAGTCGTACCAGGTGAACTACGTGAATCTGTCACGCAAAACCACCTCCAGCATCGGCGTCGCGACCCAAGTTGCTACCACGGGCATAGCGACCGCAGGCGGTGGCGGTTCCGGTGGCGGTAATAACAGCTCCAGCACCACGGTTGCCAGCACCTCTAACAACGAGTTTTGGGAAGTATTAACCGCAAATATTCGGGATATTTTGAAATCCACGCGTTCTGCCAGCCAGTCGGCCGAGGACAAAAACGCTCGCGTCGAAGCCGTGCGTGCCTCGCGCGAAGAGCGTTTGCAACAAGCCAGTGCTGTCGCCCGCGCGGGCCAAGCTGCGCCGCAGTTGTATAGCTCCATCTTCGGCAAGCAGGGGGAGTCCTTCGCCGAAGCGAAAGACGAAGTGATCGTCAACCCCAGCACCGGCACGGTGCTGGTGATGGCGACTGAAGTGCAGCACAAAATCATCAACCAGTATATTGATAGCGTAATGCTTTCGGCTAACCGGCAAGTGCTGATCGAAGCGACCATTGTCGAAGTCACGCTCAAGGATCAATTCCGTGCCGGCATCGATTGGACGCGCTTGGTGGCTTTAGGCGCTGGCGCCACTGGTTTCAGTTTTACGCCCGCGACCAATTTGGCCGGGAGTTTGACCGCGTTTCAAACCCTGACTTATCAAAATGCGAACGATAATTTCAAAGCGGCGATTAAATTGCTGGATTCTTTTGGCGAAGCGCGCGTGTTATCCAGCCCGAAGTTGCTGGTGCTGAACAATCAAACTTCCATGCTCAAGGTGGTGGACAACTTAGTATATTTTTCGGTCGAAGTAACGCCCGGCTCGACCACAGGTACTACCATTACGGCAGCCACCTTTACCACCACGGCACACACCGTGCCAGTAGGTGTCATCATGGCGGTTACGCCGCAGATCAACGAGAGCGGCCGTGTGACCCTGGTAGTACGCCCCACCATTTCACGCAAAAACGGGGAAGTAATCGACCCCAATCCCGCCCTTATCACTGTGACCAACAAGGTGCCTATCATTCAAGTGCGCGAAATGGAATCGGTGTTGCAAGTCCCGAGTGGCGAGACCATTGTGCTCGGCGGCTTGATGCAGGACGATGCTGCCCAAAACCGCGATGGCTTGCCTGGCTTGACCGACAATCCCGTCACCAATGTTTTGTTTGGTACGCGCGACCGGAACGTAACGCAAACCGAACTCGTCATTTTCCTCCGCCCCACCGTCATCACCAATCCCAGTTTGTCGAGCGACGAATTGTCGTTCTACAAGCGCTATCTTCCGAACGGTCAGGGCACGGGCCAAGCCGGAAGATGAAATTCGCCGCGACCGTTTCCCTCTCTCCTAGCTCTCTCCCGCAAGCGGGACTGCGGAAGGGTCGCTGCGAAGCAGCGGGGTACCCACCGGCGTCCTCCTTGCGAGGGAAGAGGGACGTGGGCTCGCTGCGCGAGTTTCATCGATTGGCAGCCACCCAGCCATGAGCCTGTTGTTAAAGGCGCTCAAGAATGCTGACCGCGGCTCGGCGTTGACGCTGGAGCCGATGGCCGCTCGCGCATCTGATGCGCACATGCCGCCCCCCACCGCCCAGGCGGCAGCGGAGTTGATGTTCGAGAAACATGCCGCATCGGAAAAACGCCGTCTGCTGATTTTGCTCGGTTCTCTAGGGGCAGTAGTGGTGGGTATGGGGGTGTATTTTTATCTCGCGATCTTCATGCCTGGGCTGTTTTTGCCTAAATCGCCTGCGCCGCCAGCGGCTGCCACGCAGCCGGTGGCTACGACCCAAGCGCAACGCCCGATTGAAACGCTGCCACCGCTCACGCAAGTGGTTCCAGCGCCGCCGCCTGTTACAAAGCCGCTTGAGCCGGCGCGATCCGCTGCGCAAGAACTCGCTGTGGATACGCCAAAGCCGCGCGCCAATAGCACTATGCGCAAGGAGGGAGTCAGCGTGACGCCGACAGCGCCCGATACCGGCATCACGGTGGTCGGTGGCAGCGCGCAATCCAGCGGCGGTATTTCAAACGCCTATCAGTTGCTGCAGGATGGCCGCTTGGAAGATGCGCGGCGCGCGTATGAAAAGCTGCGCGCCTTAGAGCCGCGCAACCCCGATGTGCTGTTGGGTCTGGCGCTGATCGCGCAGCGCCAAGGACGCAACGACGAAGCGGTGCAGCACTATCTCAAGGCGCTGGAAGTCGACCCCAAAAACGCTTTCGCGCAAGCCAGCCTGACCGGTATGGTGGCGCGCGCCGACCCGCAAGCGGCGGAGACAAAGTTTAAATCGCTCATCGCGCAACAGCCCGCCGCGTATTTGTATTTCGGTTTGGGCAATGTGTATGCGGCGCTTGGCCGCTGGAATGAAGCGCAAAGCGCTTATTTCGAGGCGCAGCGGCAGGAGCCGGAGTCGCCCGACTACGCCTTCAACCTCGCAGTGAGTTTGGAGCACATCAACCAGCCGCGCGCGGCGCTGGATTACTACCAACGCGCACTCAAACTGGCGCAGGCTAAGGGCGGCGCCGGCTTCGACCCGAACTTGGCCACCGCGCGTCTTCGGCAACTCAGCCGCTAATCCGGCGCGACAACCGGCCCGGTGATACAGGTTTCTACCCGGTTGCGCCCCATATCCTTGGCGCGGTAGAGGCAGCGATCCACCTTTTTCATCAGGCTCTCGGCGTCGTCCCCAGGAGCGAAATCCGCCACGCCAAAACTGCACGTCACCTGCCCCACATCGGCAAAGTGTTGTTTTTCGATTGTCATGCGCAGCTTTTCCGCCAGTAGGCGACTGCTGTTGATATCGCAATTGGGCGCTAAGATCGTAAACTCTTCGCCACCCCAGCGTGCGAACAGATCGGTGGTCCGTATGGCGCCGGCGATGGTCAACACCAGTTGGATCAGCACCCGGTCACCCGCTAGGTGTCCGAAGCTGTCGTTCACGCGCTTGAAATGGTCGATGTCGAAAATAATGAGCGATAGAGGTGTGGCAAAACGTGTGGCGCGATCGATCTCGGCCGACAATACCTCGTCGAAGCGGCGGCGATTGCAAATGCCAGTCAAGGTGTCGGTGGTGGCCAATTGTGTGAGCCGTTCTTCGGTCTGCTTGCGCACGCTGATATCGCGCACGATGCCGACTGCGCTCCATTGGCCCTGCAGCTTGACCGCCGACAATGCGATTTCCACCGGAAACTCGGTGCCGTCCTTGCGCTTTGCCCCCACCTCGGTGGTGCGACCGAGCAGGGCGCCTTGCCCGGTTTCGCCGAACTGTGCGAACCCTTCCTGATGACGTGCCAGATAGCGCTCGGGCATGATCAAGTCGTGCAGGTTGTGGCCCATGATTTCCGCAGCGGAAAAGCCAAACAGTTGCTCCGCTGCCGGGTTCCAGTAGGTCACTAATCCTGTATGGTCGATCATGATGACCGCGTCTTGTGCGGCATTGGTGATGCTGCGCAACACCTCCTCGCGTTCGCTCAGCTCGCGCGTCCGGTCCTGCACGGCGCGCTCCAGGGTAACCTGATTGCGCTCCAACACCCGTTGCGCTTCCTTGATCTGTGTGATGTCCGTTCTGACCGAAATATATTGGTAGGGCAAGCCGTCGTCACCGAGACACGGCACGATGGTTGTCGCCACCCAGTAAAGGGCGCCATCCTTGCGCCGGTTGCAGACTTCGCCTTGCCATACCTTTCCCGACGCAATGGTCTCCCACATATGGGCATACAAGGCATCGGGATGCGCGCCGGATTTGAGGATGCGATGGTTTTTACCCAGCAGCTCCTCGCGTGTGTACTGGCTGACTTGGAAAAATTTCTCATTGGCATAGGTGATCTTGCCGTACACATCGGCGATGCTGACGATGTTGTGCTCGTCCATCGCC
>JAUXTZ010000094.1 GCA_030681095.1 Burkholderiales bacterium | reverse complement strand
CTTGGCATCCGACACATCACGCAATGATTCTTCATACTTCGCGATCGTCTCGTCCAGATTCCGTTGCGCATCTATTGCCGTCTTGCCCCCGGTTCCCGCGACGTCCCGAACGAGTTCTTCGGCATTTTCTACTTCCCGTCTCAGGCTGGCTGCCCGGTCCAGGGCCGTTTTCATTCTGTCATTGGTTGCCATGTTCGCCTCCATGAATGTGGATGAAACCTGCGCAATCCACGACAGAACAGCTGTCAGTAGGCGCGCGGAAATATTACTTCCTGGCAACGACCGAGTCAAAAAATTCACGGGTACAAACTTTCGTTATAGCCTGGCCTTGCCAAGGGTGAATTTGGGCTGGCATGGATGCTCTCCGGCGGCATGATTTGCGCCATACCGATGCGACCTGGCATCGCGAAGCTGGAACGCCAACGCATGAACCCAAGCAACTTACCGTGACTGCCAACGCGCCCAACCCGGCCGGTGTGGCACTGCTCAAACGCGGCTTCTCCGACGAAACCGTCCGTGCCGGCGGGCTGCTGCTGGGCGCCCTGGGGCCGACGGCGGTGGCTACGGCGGCTTTTTTGTTCCTATAGCCGGGCAGGGCGGGCGCGGCCGAAAGCTAACTTATTGATAGCTGCCTGCGCCCGTGGGATAAGGGCTGGAAGCTGATTTTGTTCAAAAGGTCAGTGGCAGGATGGTTATGCGGTAGCCGAAACTTTGGCGGTCAGCTCGATGCCCAGCGCTTGCATGACCGCCAAAGTCGTCTTCAGGGTAGGGTTGCCGTTCTCACTGAAAGAGCGATAAAGCTGCTCGCGGGAAAGCCCGGTTTGCGCCGCAATTTGCGTCATGCCTTTGGCGCGGGCGACTACCCCGAGCGCGTGCGCGATGTAGCCGGTATCGTTCGTCTGGAAAGCTTCCGCCATGAAGCTCGCAATTGCTTCGTCAGAAGTCAGGTCCTCGGCGGGATCATAGGTGGTCAGTTTTTCAGCCATGTCATTCACTCCATTCTTCAGCCAGGCGCTTTGCAATCTTGATGTCCTTCGCTTGCGTGCTTTTGTCCCTACCGCACAGCAAAATAATGATCGTGTTTCCCCTTTGCTGGAAATAAATGCGGTATCCAGGGCCATGGTGGATACGCAATTCGCTGATGCCCTGGCCTACTGGTTCCGCATCGCCCGCAAGTCCAAAGGCGAGACGGTCCAGGCGGGACGCAATCAAGCCACGCGTCCTTTCGTCCTTGAGCCGTGTTCGCCACTTCCTGAATGTCTCGGTTTGCTTTAATTCAATCATCAGGATACATTGTAGTTTTTAGACTACCTGTCGTCAATCATTTCCGCCAGCACACGCGAGGTGAAACGTTATGCCGAAACTTAAAACCGGAACCATCCTTCCCACCCCTGCCGAGGATGCCGCCATCACGGCCGCAGCCCTGGCAGACCCTGACGCCGTCCCCTTCACGGATGCCGAATGGTTGCAAGCCAAACCACTGGTGCGCCGTGGCCGCCCGCTGGGCAGTGGCAGCAAGACCCAAGTCACCCTGCGCCTGGACGTGGAGGTGGTGGAGAAATTCAGGGCAACGGGCGATGGCTGGCAAACCCGCATCAACGACGCCTTGAAAAGCTGGGTGCGGACGCAGGCGTGAGAACAGCAATTCCGCAGGGGCCTGGCGAGATGGTCCCGCACTTCATCGAGTCAAAAACTGGCAAAGGCGCCAACGGTTACATCGGCTGGAACGCGTGGGTCAAGCGTTATGAGGCGGACTATGTGGTGTATGACAATGCCGCGATTCACCGGGTGCAATGAAGCCGGGGCGCCTCCTCTGTTTGGAGGAGAGACAACCAACGGATTCTTGATAAAGTGGCGCGGCTGAGTTGGGTAATGCTTTCGCGCGCGACCGAGCTTTCTAGTAAGCGCAAACCGTCAGTATCCCGTGTCCCCTTCGTTCTCTAATTTTCGAGGCGTCTAATGGCTATTTTTGAAATGAGTAAAGATCGAATAGTGGAACTTCCCAAAGTCACATTCTCAGCGCTGGGCATTCGCGAGAGGGAAGATATCCAGCGAATTTTACGAGAGTGCGTGGAAGTCATTGCCCCCGACACCATGGTCTTATGTGAAGAATTCGGTGACTGGCAAGACAGCAAAAGGCGCATCGATATTTTGGGCGTTGATAAGGCTGCACGCTTGGTCGTGATTGAGCTTAAGCGGTCAGAGGACGGCGGGCATATGGAACTGCAAGCGCTTCGCTACGCTGCAATGGTTTCGACCATGAAGTTCGAACATGCTATTGAAGCTCATCGAAAATATTTAACGGCGATGGGCATGGCCTCTGATAACGCAGAGCAGCGAATCAGGGAATTTTTGGCTGTAGAGGATGGCCCCGTTGCGTTCAGCAACCAAGTTCGAATCGTACTGGCTGCTGCGGACTTCGCAAAGGAAGTGACATCCTCGGTCTTGTGGTTGAACGAACAAGGTCTTGATGTGAAATGCGTTCGCTTGCGACCATATAGCTTGGGTGAGAAGGTGTTGCTAGACATTCAACAGGTGATACCTCTTCCCGAGGCGGCTGAATTTCAGATTGCGCTTCGAGAAAAATCTCAGGAGATCGAAGCTGCGCAGGTGAACGAAAGAGATCTGACGAAGTTTCGCTTGAAGACCGAGACAACTGAGTTCCCCGAACTCAATAAGCGGCGCTTCATACTGGAAGTTGTCCGTGAAGCCATCAGACTGGGAGTAAGTCCGGAAAAGATTATTGAAGTCGTGCCATGGCGCGGTACCACGATGTTTTTATCATGCGACGGCACGGTAGATTCAGCGGCCGTACTTTCAATGCATCCAGGGAAAGCGCCCTCGCGGTTTTTCACGGAGCCCGGCGACACTTTCAACGCTACTGGAAAGACCTACTTGCTGAGTAATCAGTGGGGACTTCGAACGGAAGAGGCAGTCGGCAACATTTTGCGCATTCTTCCTGCTGATTACGAGGTTGATTATTCTCCGCTTAAGTGAGGCATTCTCGCAATTTAAAAGGCCGCCGCCAGTCTTGGCACAATGCCCTGCAGCGGGCCGACGTTCTAGCTGGCATGATCCGCAGCATACTTTCGCCACTTGGCATCTTGAGGCGCCGACCCATGAATTGCAACGCCTAGGTGGTGGAAAAACTTAGTCGATGGTGGAGCGCTATGCTCTCGTTCCCTGAGGGGTTGCAGGTAGCTGCAAATCGTCTCGATATGACGATGGGGCAATGTCGCCGATGATTCCTAAACATCAATTGTTGTGAGGATTTCAACATGAGCAGTGTTGCCCTGATATCCGGCCTAATTGGCGCTTTGCTTTCTGCTGGATTGAGTTATTGGATTCGCTCCTATTTGGACAAAAAAAATCTGCAAAATTCAGAGCGTGCACTTGCATACGTGCACCTGGTCCAAGTGTCTCACCTCGTTGCGATGCGAACCGTCATAACGACTTACTTTAAAACCCTGCTTGGAGACAAAATAACGCAGGCCCTAGCCAGCAAGGACGGTCTTTATCAGCCTATTCACAAGGCCGCTGTTGTCTTTGCCAACCTTTTGAAGAACAGCGAACCCAAAAAATGGAAGGAAACTGCGGGGGTTTCCATTCTTCCGGTATTCTTCAAATCGCAACTGGAGTCAATTTCAGCTTCAAAGTTAACCGCTGATCAATTGGCTAAATTGCCGAGAGATGCGGTATTGAGTTACTCACAGTTTCTAAATTCTCTATCATACGTGCGCGGCATTGTTCTTATCTACATTTCACTTGTGGAAGACAGCCAACCGCCTCTAATAACTGCCGAAAATATTCTCGACCAGTGGCTCACCATAAATAAATTCTTCGATCAAGCGGAAAAGCTTCGGTTGGCGCTAATCAAGAGCGGTGCGGCCACCGACAACGAGGCTGGAATATTGCTGAAAACCCAAATAGCGATGTATAGCGAACAGCTTCTTGTGAGGCTTAAGGAAAAGCCGCAGGTGGAGGCTGCGCTGGCCGAAGCAACTAGTGCGGCGGACAAGACGAAATCCGTAGATGCAGGAAAATCGACGGAGGCGCATACTAATTAGCCCGTGGTTACGTATTGACTACGTGAAAAAGCCCCTAACCATGACAGCTAGGGGCTTTTCATTTGGTGCCGGAGAGATGAATCGAACACCCGACCTTCTCATTACGAATGCAAATGCAGTCTCAATAAAAATAAGGCTTTCAAGGCATATTTAGATTATTTGCCACAATAATGCCACACCTAGACTAAATTGTGTGTAGAAATGGCAGCTATTCGAAAGCGCGGCCCCCACCAGTGGGAGGCACAGATACGCCGACGGGGTTTCCCGCCGCAAAGTAAGACATTGAATACCAAGGCCGAGGCGGAGGCCTGGGCGCAAATGATCGAGTCAGAAATGGCGCGTGGCGTTTGGCTCAGTCGGGGTGAGGCAGAGGCAACGACGTTGAGTGACGCACTTGATCGGTACGAGCGTGAGATCACGCCAGGTAAGAAGAGTGCAGTGGGCGAAAAGTCGTTTCTGCGCATCTGGCGTGCCACTCCGATGTCTAAAAGCTTAATGGCAGCCATTCGTAGCGCTGATGTGGCCAAGTTGCGAGACCAATGGTTGAAAGAGTACGAGCCCTCGACTGTGTTGCGCCGCTTGGCCGTTCTATCGCATGTATTCACCATTGCCCGCAAAGAATGGGGCATGGAAAGCCTATCAAATCCGGTTGAATTGGTGCGCAAGCCAAGGGCAAACGATGCGCGCACGCGGCGTATCGCGGTTAATGTGTCACCAGCGAGTAGCGGCGAGTTCGGAGACGACGACTGTCAGAGAAACGCCAATGATGGCGAGCTGGCGTTGGTCGTGGCAGCAACTGAATCTACATTGCTGCCCTCTATCGTGTGGCTGGCGGTAGAAACAGCCATGCGTCGAAGTGAAATTATTGGCTTGCGATGGGAGCATGTTGACCTGGCGCGACGGGTCGCACACTTACCAGCTACCAAAAACGGAAGCTCACGCGACGTTCCGTTATCAACTCGCGCACTTAATATCTTTAAAGCCTTACAAGAAGTCGAAGACGATGAAGCGGAAAGTGAGGAAGACTCCACGTCCAAAGTGGACGAAAACTCAGCAGAAGATGAAGGCCGGGTATTTGGGATTCGAAATGATGCCGTTTCAAGGGCGTTTGAGCGGGCGGTAACGCGTGCGCGCAAGGTCTACCTAAGCAACTGCAAGAAGAGTCGCCATAAGCCCGATCCGCGCTACCTGACTGATTTGCGCTTTCACGATCTCAGACACGAGGCCACGTCACGCCTGGCAGAAATTTTCCCGCTGCATGAGTTGACAAAAATTACGGGACATAAGGACCCTAGGATGCTTATGCGGTACTACCATCCCCGTGCGGAAGATTTGGCAAAGCGACTTGCCTAAAGGTCGCGGTAGATGGCACTCGACTGACGCGCTTCAGACAATCCATGCATAGTCCCAATTTGGGACTATAATGATGCATGAACGTTATCGCCGTCTCCAATCTGCGCAACTTTTGGGAGAACGCAGCCTACCAAGACTCTGAGCAGCCGTTGAAGGCGTGGCTCGCCGAAGCGACGAAGGCGACATGGACGCAGCCGGCGGATATCAAGGCCCAGTACGGCAACGCGAGCATCATCGGGAACAACCGTGTGGTGTTCAACATCAAAGGCAATGACTACCGGTTGATCGTCGGCGTGGCCTACAAGATGCAATGGATCTACATCAAGTTCGTCGGCACGCACAAGCAGTATGACGCCATCGACGCCGAAACCGTCGAGCAATTTTGAAAGGAGTTTGACCATGGAAATCAAGCCCATCCACACTGAAGCCGACTACAGGGCGACGCTGCGGGAAGTGTCCGGCCTTATCGATCTGGACCCGGAACCGGCCACGCCCGAGGGCGACCGCCTCGACATCCTGGCGACGCTCGTGCAGGCCTATGAAGCGAAGCACTATCCGATCGACCCACCCGACCCTATCGAGGCGATCAAGTTCCGCATGGATCAAGAGGGTCTGACGGTCAAGGATTTGGAGCCCATCATCGGGCCGTCGCACCGCGTCTACGAGGTGTTAAATCGCACGCGCCCCCTGACGCTGCACATGATCCGCCGCCTGCATAGCCGACTGCATATCCCCGCCGAGGTCTTGATCCACCAAAGCAAAGAGGTCGTCATTGCCTGACCGACCAGCCTGCTGGAGTTTTATGGCCCTATGCGCCAGGCTGAGAACACCACGGAGGCCGCGCGACGTTTTTCCTGAACCAGTAGAAATAGCCACGTGAGTGGATTTGGGAGAACTGTCCTCAAGATACCGCTTTGCGAGTCACATGCCTACTCACGCGCGCTCCGCGTACCTCCGAGTTTGCTCCCATCGATCTCCCGCTGGTACCCCAACGGGTTCACGTAGAGTCCCAAAGTGCCTCACGTATAGTCCCAAAGTGCCTCACGTATAGTCATCATGAGCGATGATTAATTTGGCCTCGGTGAATGAACCGCAACGACAGGAGCTGAGAATTTTGCAAGCGACCGGGGATGCGAAGGTCGTGAGTCTGGTGCCCAGAGCGCCCAAACGCTAAGCTTGTCGGTGTAGTCGGCCCTTGATCACCATGGCCAAGTCCGGACTGCTCCGATTGAGGTGATCCCCGAAACTGCAGCATCAACGGCGATTGCACGTCGAAGTAGGTATGAAAATGAGTGCCAAAAGGAGGATGATGTGAACGGTTATTCTGCAAGGAAATTGCGATGCAACTCAGCACCGTAGAGACTATCAGCGTGGTGCATGAGATCAGGTGTGATCGATGCGGCAAAGATACTGAACGCGGAGAGCCTGGCTTCGCCCAAATGACGTCAATTGCTTTAGACGCTGGCTTGGGCTCGATTTTTGGTGACGGGAATCGGGTTGAGGTCGATTTATGCGAACCGTGTCTGCGCGACACCTTGGGAGCCTGGCTTCGGGTGAAGACGCCAGCCGACACGCCTTTGGCCACCATGCTGGCGGCATTCAAGCCCGAATTGCATGGCGGGGAGTTTCCTGCGCATGGGTCAACAAACATCGAATGAAGTCGAAGCTTGCTGTACTCGCGTGGCACCTATGGGGTACTCACGGAGCTGAGGCAGAATTCGGACCGAGGGGGTCCCCTCAA
>JAUXTZ010000011.1 GCA_030681095.1 Burkholderiales bacterium | reverse complement strand
TATTTCGCGCCGGAGCTATTCAGCCGCGCCCACTTGCGCGACCCGCTGCGCGCCAAGCAACTAAACAAAGGCCTGATCGAGTTGGGCGAAGAAGGCGCGATTCAAGTTTTCACCCCACTGGCGGGCAGCATGGTGTTGCTGGGCGCGGTGGGTCAGTTGCAATTCGAAGTGGTAGAGCATCGGCTGAAATCGGAATATGGCGTCGATGCCGTGTTCGAACGCGCCGGCATCCACACCGCGCGCTGGGTGACTTGCGACGATGCGGCGCATCTCAACGAATTCGTGCGCGCCAATCAAATGCGCTTGGCCAAAGACGTCGATGGCAATCTGGTGTATCTGGCGGATACCAACGTGAATCTCAGTTTGACCATGGAGCGCTGGCCCAAAGTGCGCTTCCATAACACACGAGAGCATGGGCAGCGCTTGGAAACTTGAGGTGACTGCGTAGGGGATTAAAAAAGGCCAACCGTGAAGGATTGGCCTTTTTTAATTGGCGCAGCGCGATGAGATTACGAAGCGGGGGTTAAACAAATATTACCGTCCTTGATATGGAGGTCTCCCTTTTCTTGTGCCTTGCTTAACCACTCGTCGAAAGCCTGTCCATCGATCGGCCTGAGCAGATGAAAGCCTTGCACCGAATCGCAGTTCAAACGATCGAGTATGCCCAGCACTTCGGCGTTTTCCACGCCTTCCCCAACGACACTGAGGCCGAGGTTGTGGCCCAATTCGATGGTGGCGTGAACAATCACTGAATTGCTTTTATTGTTTTCCATATCCATCACAAACGATTTATCGATCTTGATTTCCTTCACCGGCATTTTGGAGAGGTAGGCCAACGACGAATAACCCGTGCCGAAATCATCGATAGAGAGGCGCACCCCCATATCGGCGATACGCGTGAGAATCTGCAGGGCACGGTCTTTGTCCATCATGATGGTGCTTTCCGTGATTTCCAGAATCAATCGCTCAGCGGGGACATCGTTTGAAGCGAGCAGCCCGGCCACGGTATCCGGCAGCTCCATATCCATCAGGCCCTGGGCCGAGAGATTGACCGCCACGCAAAGATTGAGACCAGCCTGGCGCCAAGCGGCGCATTGCTTCAGGCTTTCCCGCAACACCCAATGCGTTAGGGGCTTAATCAGCCCGGTGCGTTCAGCGAGGGGAATGAACTCGTCCGGTTGCATCAGCCCATGCCGTTCATGTTGCCACCGCACCAAGGCTTCCACGCCTTCGACGACGTTGCTTTTGACATTGACCTTGGGCTGGAAATGCAGCACGAGATGGCCCTTATCGATCGCATGCCGCAACTCGCCCATCAGCGTGAGCCGGTGCGGGCTGTGTTCGTCGTGCTTGGATGAATACACCACGAAACCGCTTTGTTTTTCCTTCGCCACATACATGGCGACATCTGCGCGCTGCAACAGCGTGTCGGCATCGGTGCCATGCTCGGGAAATATTACCGCCCCGATGCTGGCTTGAACTTCGAGCTTAAGCGTATCCAGCACGAAAGGAGATTGCAGGGCTTTGTGGATTTTGCTGACGATGGTGCCGACTTCCTTCACTTCCGAAATGCGGGGAAGCAAAATGGCAAACTCATCGCCGCCGAGCCGTGCCACGCTGGACGGTTCTTGAATCACACTTTGGAGACGCGTTGCAACTTGCTTCAGCAAGCGGTCGCCATTGTAGTGGCCGAGTGTGTCGTTGATCTCCTTGAATCGATCCAGATCCATGATCATGACAGCGAGACGACGGTTCTTTTTTGAAGCTGATTGAATCGCTTGTTCTAGGCGATCTCGCAGCAAAATGCGGTTGGGCAAATCGGTCAGCGCATCATAAGTGGCGTTGCGCATCGCCTGTTGTTCCATGATCGTGGTTTGGGTGCGCAAATCGCTGGTCTGGTCAATCACCATGGCGCTCGCTTCATAAGCAATGATTGAGCTGACATACTGGCCCCAGAGCGCAAATATAAACGGCATTGCGTCCAGTACCCAAAGGGTGGGGCTTTCTGTCTGCGCCCGAACCACAGCGTCGAAACTGATTCCGCCGTCTTTCATATAGGCAACGCCTAGCGTGGCGATGCCGATCGCCACGAGTGCGATGACCACACCAAAAATAGCGTGTTTACTCGCCTTGGACTTGAGCAAGCTTGCATTGCTGGAAAGGCTCTGGGATGTGCGCGGCATGCCGTTATTCTCGCGTTTTTCTGTTAGAAATGAACAACTAAAATACTCCGGGCCAATAACTTAATACTTTTAAGTCATTCATTATAATGAGATTTGCTTGACGCCCTAGCATCGAGAAACGTTATTTGTAACATAACGGCTTTAAGAGAGTGAAACTTAGGGTGGTTTAAGTTTTTTGAAGAAAAAAAGTGAAGAGCCGGCCATTTTCATAAAGTGGTGTTTCCGACCCGCTCCCCAGGTTGAAGTCGTGGTACGTTTCTGAATTACCGTGCAAAATAATCCTGACCTTTACACCCACGCCATGGCTGACACCACAACCCCATGACCCGCTTCGCCGCTATCGATTTCGAAACCGCAAACAACGCCCGCGATAGCGCTTGCGCGCTGGGGGTGGTGATTGTCGAGCGCGGTCGCGTTGTCGACCGTTTGTATGAGCTGATTTGCCCGCCGACGCGCGAGTTTTTGTTTACGCATATTCATGGTTTGTCGTGGAACGATGTGAAGGGCGCGCAAGGCTTCGATACAGTGTGGGCAGAGATGGCGCGCGAGCTGGCAGGGGTGGCTTTTCTCGCGGCGCACAATGCGCCTTTTGATAAGGGTGTGTTGGGTGCTTGTTGTGAGGCTTATGGCCTGGCTGCACCGGTGCAGCCTTTTGTGTGCACCGTGCAGCTGGCGCGCAAGCAGTGGGCTATTCGCCCGACTAAGCTACCGGATGTTTGCAACTATTTGGGTATCGATCTGCGCCATCATCAGGCGGATTCGGATGCGGAAGCGTGTGCGCGCATTGTGATGGCGGCGCAGGCGGCGGGGTGGTGTTATGGGGCTTAGCTTTTTATAGCCGTAACACTCAGTAGCCGTAACCCCAGGCCTTTTGCCAATCCACGCCGATCAGTTTAGGCAGGGCGTCGTGTGCATAAGCGCGAATTTCACAATCCCTTGCGCGAATGCGGCGCACGCAAGGGGTTGGTAGCGGCTTGCCGTGTGTGTCGCTGACGGCATAGACCGTGCGCGGGGTAGACGTTTGATCCGGCATGCGCCGCGTGACGACGGCTAACTCGTTGTTACTCAGGCGCACCAGGCTACCCGGTGGAAAGCGGCTCAGCACGCGTAATAATGTGTGGCACAGCGAGCTATCCAGACGGCTTAGGTCAGCGCCAAATACGTGGGTGACCCAGTGGTTTATATCCCCCCGCGCGTAATGCATATTGCAGTGTTGCGGGGGGCGCACCTTGCGCCCGGTCAGGCGCGCGGCCAGCGTATCTGCAACCCGCAGCATTCTGGCGGGCAGCGCAATCGAAGTCCCTTTTAGTCCCGCTGGATAGCCGCTGCCATTGATGTTTTCGTGGTGAGAGGCCACGGCATCGATCCAATGCTCGCTCAGCTTTCCGATCCCGCGCAAAATCAAAGCGCTTTCTGTTGGATGCGTACGCATCTCCTGTCTCATATCGGTGCTGGGGTAACCCTCTAAATTAAACATCTCATCGTGCAAGGCGAGCTTCGCAAGATTCATGGTGAGCGCCGCACCGATCACGTTTTCGATCATGTCGTGCTTAAAACCATGCGCACTGGCGAGCTCGGCGGCGAGCAATGCGGTATGGATTTCATGGCACACACTAGGCGCGCCAAATTTGGATAAACGAGCAAAGCCCAAGCAAGCATCCGCATCTAAAAACCAAACCTCCAGCACTTGGCGCGCCAATGCGATTAATTCATCCGAGGTGACTAAAGTGCCACGCACGGCCCGCTCGGAGAGATCCGCCAAAGCTAAGCTCACACGTTTTAATTCCTCGATCGGATCGAACGTGGAGATGTGATGCGCCTGCTCGGCTTGGCAGTAAATGTGTTGCGGTTGCATGAGCTCGTGCGCGCGTTGCGAGATCACCGAGCCTGTCTTGACTACCAGCGCGCCGCGCGCGCTAAAAATATCGCAGGGCGCAGCTTGCCCAATCAGCTCCGGCGGCAGAATGACCGGCCGGTAGAGATTTTGAAGGAGCGTCGTGTTTTCGCGGTAAGCGGATTGCATTGGGCTATGGGTATGCATCATGGGTTCACGATTTGCACTTGTATAAGCGGTATAGAGCAAGGCGCATGCCACCACGCTCGGATGGTCGCGTCGAAATTTATTCGCTATTCAAGACAAGCGCTTAAGCGCCAGGGTAAATCGGCGTGGTGAAATGGGCGCGAGGGTTGCTGATTGAAACCGGCAATAATTACCGGGTGCGGCAATGAATGGTGGGGGGCTGGTCACGCACAAACTAAAGATCGGGTAGGCTCGAATCAACGCGTCAGCAATTCGATGTACTGCTGGTAGCTGTAACTGCGATTTTTTTTCTGCCCGGTCATCTCGGTTACGATGCCGAGGTCTTCGAGCACTTTGACAGCCGCATTCGCCGTCGGGAAACTCGTATCCAGCTCTCGCCTCACGCGCTCGATGGTGAAGCGAGTTTTCTTGCGTATTAAAGAATCCTTTAATATGGGATACGACAATTAAAGAACTCTTTAATATGACGCCAACCGCGAATGATGCGGAGCATGCGCGTGCTGCACGCCTATCCTTCTAACATCACCTAAAACACCAACTGATATCTCACGCCTGCACCCTGCCCCAAGCGTTGCAAAAACCCCTGGTCGGAAAGCGTCTTCAACGCGTATTGCACCGTTCTGCGCGGTAATTGCGTCGCGCTGACAATATCGTTCACGCGCAAGCGCTGCTCAGGGTGCGATTTGAAACTTTGCAACACGCTTGCCGCCGTCCCCGACAGCTTTTGCAGTAGTGTGTAGCGTTCGCGATAGTGCGCCACATCTTGCAAAGCGCCTTCCAGCATTTTCAAAAAAAACCACGCCAGCGGTTCATAGTGATAGCGGCTTGGATCTGCCTGAAACACGCCCTCAGATACCTCATGCAGCACCGAATAATATTGCGCGCGGTTTTGCTCGATGCGCCGATCCAGCGCCACATAAGGCATCAGCCTTGCCAAATGCGCATCGTCCGATTGCAGCAAGGCCAATAAAAACAGCGCCCGGCCGATACGGCCATTGCCATCTTGAAACGGATGAATCGCCAAGAAGCGAAACACAAATTCTGTTGCGGCGAGCAGCGGCCAAGGTGATTCGTGCCGGCTTGCGTTATACCAGGCCACCAGTTCCGCCATCGCCGTCTCGGTGATGATGCCGGGCGGCGCGGGATCCAGCACCGTGCGCACCTCGCCCGTGGCGTGGTTCTGAGAGATCACCCGGTTGGGCGCGGATTTATACGCCCCGGCATAGGGCAGCGCCTGCAGATAAAATTTGAGCAAATCATGATGTAAACCGCGGATCACCATCTCGGTGAGCGGAATGAAATCTTTGGTCTGCGAGTAAATCGTGCTCAACACCTCGCGGCAGCCGACGACCTCTTCCACACTGCGTTCGCGATCTTTCGAGAGCTTATCGAGAATAAATTCCTTGTGCTGTTCAAAGGCCGTGGTGCGGCCATCCGCCGATAGCGTGGTATCTACCCACTCCACTTCAATGTCGGTCAGCAATGCATTTTCAATCCGGGTCGAAGCCCCCACATTGCGGATCAGGGCGCAACGGTTCAGATAGTGCGCCTCTTCCGCCGAGAGCGAGCCCAGGCCAGACGCGGTGCTCACCACTTGCTCTTGCAAGCGTTTTAGGGCTTTTTCGAGCTTTAAGCTCGGTTCGAAAGACAGCATCCTTTTATCCAAGTCATTGGTTAATAATGTATTTTCTATTATTGCGCAATATTGCGCAACATACAAGCAAAAAGTATTGCGCAATATTGCGCATTCCTAAACAGGCAATGTGCCGCATTCAAGCCAACCCGGATCTGGTTGCGCGCTGGCAGAGCGGCGTAGCGGTGAATGCGCCAGATAGGGATACGTTCTATACGCCTGGGCCTAAGAGATATAGCGTTTCTCCGGCGTTGAGTGGGTAAAGCTTTAAACTGCATTCACTTGCTAATAAGTGGCACATGTCAAATCCGATGGTAGACCCTTAGCTTTTGGCATGAGCCTCAGCGAAGGATTCCAGCTTGAAAATCCTCCGGTATTTATTCCGTTGGGCATTTCTGAGCTGCGGCTTGCGTCACCTTACAAAAGGGCGCAACCCGGGGCGCGAAAGGCGGCGCCTAGTAAGGCTACAGTGCTATTGTTAGTGTTTATCGCTTCTTTCCAACAGCTGCTTGCATGTCAGGAGATAGAAATGAAAATCCACCAACCCATCTCAGCACTCGTCCTTGCTTTATGCGGCACATTTTTTAGCTTAGCCGCGGTTGCAGAGGTAACCATTCCCTACCACGAATATAGCGACTCGCCCACCATCGGGCGTGGCGAGGGCACGTCTACCGATCCCAGAGACCCGGGTTACGGCGCGATGAAGGTATTCATCGAGAAGGTTAAAACCTACACCGGCGCATTACCTGAAGGAGAGAAAGTCATCTTTCAGCGCAATCAGAGCACGGGCCGCGCAGTGAGCGCATTGCGGGCCGGCATCCAATTTGCAAACGCGAATGCGCCTAAGCCGGTCTTCTCTGAACCGAGCTGGGGCTTTGCCTACAATTCGGTACCGTTTGGCATGCGGTTCGAGCAAATGATGGGTTTTCTTTTTGATGCGAAGATAGACGGATTCAACGGCAACGGTCTCGCCTTGGCGCAATCGATACTGGATAGCCGGGGCGGCACGCAAATCGTGCTCCCGGTTGTGGGTAGCACCATGCAGGGTTCGGGCTATTTCCCCAAACCGATCGGCAAGCCGGAGTGCCACGCGGGGGATGCTGATTGTATGAGCCAAGGTAATGGCATAGGCCTGGCGGGCCTTTGCACATCGGGTTGGAGAATCCGTTATTTAGCCCCGCCGCAGGACATCGTAGAACGTGCCTGTGATCTGTTGGTGAAACGCGGCATTATCCCTGCAAAAACGCTCACGTTTTACCCGCCGGTGGGGGGGCAATCAGTTCTGCTGCCCATGCAAAGAGGCACCATACAAGGCTTCGAATACGTTAACCCGTATGATGATCTGGCGGATTTCTTCCCGATAAAAGAAGCCACGGCTACCGCGCCGCTGGGTAAACCTGACGCGGGTGGGTTGGATTGCAGCCCGGTGCAAGCATTCCCCATACCGCCCGGCACTAAACCAAACTGCTCGCAAAATATCGGCCAGATCGGCGCGCGCTATGCGCATCAACCGTCGTGGCATCAACCGTTCTTGATATCGTGGATCCACATCGACAAGGCCGTGTGGAACAGCCTCAACCCGGCCCAACAAGCAGCGATCGCGAGAGCGGCTAAAGAATCGGTGGTTGAATCCTACAATGCCACCGAATCGGTCGAATGTATCAAGCTGAAAGCCATACTGGACATTAACAAAGGCATCAATCAGCGAAACATCGACGGCACCCCGCGCATGCACAATGGCAAACCCGTCAGCGCAACCATGACCATGGCCACATGGCCAGACGATGCGTTGAAAGTGCTGCTCGAAGCCAGCAATGATCATCTGGCATCGCTCGCCGGGTCGAATAGCCAGAATGAAAAAACAGACGCACAGAAAGACTTCGCCACGGTATACAACGCGCTGACGAAATATGGTGCGAGCATCGGCGCAACAAAGTTTAATCCGGGTAAATTTCCGGCGAAGACCGGCTTGGTCGCGGGCCAAGAATGCAAGCTGGTTAAGATGTGAAAATAATCGCGGTTAGACCCGCGATTAGTTCATTCGCTGGGGCAATGATGCGCAAGGCACATCGCAACGCTACTTTGGTGTTTTGTTTTATCTCGAAGACCTCTTCGGCTGCCCGATCGATCTTGTTAGCGAAAAAGCCATCCGTGCCGAACTGCGCCCTTTAATCGAAAAGGAAGCGGTGTACGTCTAATACCGCCGACAGCAAACTAGATGCACGACAATCAACATCATTTGATGTATTATTTAGTGCATACAGTCTCTGAATGAGGTGTTCCCATGCGCACAACCCTGAATATTGATGACCAATTGCTGGATGAAGCCCAGCGCATTACTGGTGTGACCGAGAAAGCCAGCTTGGTGCGGGAGGGCCTGCGCGCACTGATCGAACGCGAGAGCGCGCGGCGGTTGGCGCGGCTTGGCGGCAGTGAGCCGCAATTAGAACCGATACCGCGCCGGCGGCCCGCTCCTAAAGCATGATCCTGGTCGATACCTCAGTCTGGATCGATCACCTGCGCGCCGGTGACGCGGAGTTGACTGCGCTGCTCAATGGCAGCCAAGTGATGATGCACCCCTTCGTACTCGGCGAGTTGGCATGCGGCAACTTACATAACCGGACCGAAGTGATGGCGCTGCTCAAGGATTTACCCCGGGCAAAACTCGCCACCGACGAGGAGGTACTGTTCTTCATCGAGCGACACGCACTCATGGGGCGCGGTATTGGTTATGTCGATGCCCACTTGCTGGCTGCAGTGATATTGGGCGGTGTGACGAGAATCTGGACACGGGACAAGCGCCTGCGAACAGTGGCCGATGCATTAGCACTGGCGTATGGGAAGGATTGAACTTCTGGCATGAGCTGGACCGAAGACACCCTCGTCCAACAGACCGCCGCCGACTATCCCTGATGAGGTAATTCAGTGAGGTAAATCCCTGGCTCTGCCGGATGACTCATCAAAGATTGACCTTTGCGGCGGTCGTGTGGAAAGAAAATGAGTGCCAACATTCCCTCCCCCTGGCAGGGGGAGGGCTAGGGAGGGGGTTGAAAGTTTCGCAAGAGAATCGGCATTTTTACCCCCAACCCAACCTTCCCCCTGAGAGGGGGAAGGAGTGAAAATCTAGCCGTCTTGGGCGGCGCACGGTTTTATCGGCGCCTTTGAGGCGCTCACCCAATTGAATGGACACGTTCTATACGGCTGGGCCTAAGGGGTATACCGATTATCCGGCATTGGGTGGATAAAACTTCCGCCCTCTCTTCACTATTTGGTCCGGCCAGATGAAGTTTTAACTCCGTCGCTTCTTGAGCGACGTAAGTGTAGCGCCGGCATCCTTGCCGGCAACAGCGACTAAAACAAGAGGTTGATCAATGAAAATAGCGATAGATCAGATTGATGTTAACTGCCCTGAAACTGAAATATACAATCGCTTGTTAGCGCTGGATAACAAACACATTCTGGAGCTAGGCTGTGGCAGCGCAGAAATCACCCGCAACATTGCCACCGCCGGTGCTGGTCGTAAAATTACTGCATTAGAAGTTGACGAAATCGCCCATGAAAAAAACTTGCAGATAAGGGATTTACCCAATGTGACATTTGCTATCGCTGGCGCGCAGGAAATTCCACTGGAAGATGAATCGGTCGATGTGGTGTTTATGTTTAAGTCCCTGCACCACGTACCACTCGACCTAATGGATCTATCGATGCGGGAAATAAAAAGGGTTTTGAAGCCGGGTGGTCTGGCTTATATATCCGAGCCGGTTTTTGCCGGTGCTTTTAATGAAATTCTGCGTTTATTCCACGACGAGCAAAAAGTGCGCGAAGCCGCTTTTAACGCCGTAAAAAAAGCGGTCGATGCAGGCTTGTTTAGCTTGGTCGAAGAAACGTTTTTTAATTCGCCGATGAAATTTGAAAGCTTTGCTGATTTTGAAAATAAAGTACTCAAAGTCACGCATACCAATCACACGCTCGATGAGCAGGTTTATGAACTGGTTAAACAACGTTTTGAACATCACCAGAGTGATGATGGCGCCCACTTTTTAATGCCGATTCGCGTGGATTTATTGCGGCGCCCGTTTTAACAGGCCCAACAACGCCGGCGCGAACACTGGCGCGCGCGACAAAAAGCCATTCAAGCGCACCCACAAGCGGCCATCTAAACCGAAAACGCCCTGAGGACCAAGGGAGTTGATCCGAGGAAGTACTCTCCGGGGTGCGCCCTGAGGATCAAGGCGAATGTCGGCAGGCGTGCTAGGCAGTTGCGTTAACTTGCGCCTCGACACGCCGAAGCCTGGCGACTATCTCGGCAAAGGAGGGTGGCGCAACAAAAAACATCCCGGCTTCGACCATTTTATTGAGATCGGTTTGTAGCGCGGCCAGTTCAGCCTTGCCGGGTATTAAGCGGAGCGCCCCGCTCAGGCAGTCATCGTAGCTCGCGTGGCCGGAATGAAAGAACGCTTTCTTGTGCCGCACCACATCTGCCAACAGATCGCGGTTTCCCAATGCATTCTCACCGATTGCATGCTGGGCAAGCATGGCAAGATCGTACCAGTGCCGTGAGAGCCGTTCTGCAGTGGCTCTAAATTCCGGGCGATGGCACTCGACATGAATCAATGTCGCCTTTTCCCAAAAGGTGCGTTCGGCGGCGAGCACTTCAACCCTTGCGCTGGGGAAGAGCAGATCGCCAATGGCGTCGGCAAGATAAGGGTGAACAAGGTGCCCACCACTCGGCTCCGTAATATTGCGGCCGCCAAATTCAACCAGCACACTTTCTGCTATGTACCCGCCGCTTTCCTCTAGCGCAGATGGATAGTAGACGCGTACCGTCTCGCCATCTTCATCGATAGTGATATCGAATAGTTGGCCTTTAAGATCGGTAGCGAGGCGCTCCTTCAGAAAAGGCACAACCGTGCCAGACACATGTTTGTGAACGCGAACCTTTAGGTGCTCGCTCAGCTTCTTCAATTGGCTGTGAGAAAGATTGGCGTCGAAAGGATTTACTGTGGGATCGAGGCTGCGGTAATCCAGCGTGATATCCACATCCTCTGAAAAGCGGCTAATGGCTTGGAAGACTTTGGAAAGAGAAGTACCCCCCTTAAACGCCATGGGCAGGCGATTGGGCATTTGAAAAAGCTGCTCCAACACCCAGCACACCCACACGTCTTTTTCGATAACGGTGGGGGTTTGACCCAGCTCCGGTGCGAATGAGCGAAGGATATTGGCTTGTTCCTCACGCGGTAGTTGTAAGTAGGTTTCAGCCATTGCGAGTGTTACGTTCGTATTTGTATAGCGCGTCTGTCATCCAAGCCGGCATCGATGCGGTAGCTGATCTCAGAGCCAAAAATTCTTCGGGCGAGAGTTTTTTCCGGATCTTTGCGATAACGTTTTCCGTTACTTCTTCCTTGCCGAGATACCACAGCGCAGCGAGCGCCAGCCCCGCCGGCCGACCGGCCAAGGCCAGCTTGCGGGGGCTGGCATGCTTGAGCGTGACCGTAAGCCTGCCCACCCGGATGCGCTTGCTTGGGCCGCTAGTGTAAAACACCGGCTGCGTTGGGGTTTGGGTAGTTAAAGCCAAGCGCCGCGCAGCTTCAGCACCATGCACCTGAATCGTCGCCCCCGTTGTTTTGGCTATAGCCTCTGCAATCTTGCTTGGCTCTGGCGTGGCTTTGCTTACATAGCGGCTTTGCGTTGGGCGAACGAAAACGCCGCGCGTCACGCGCGTGATAAAACCCTCCTTCACCAAGCGGGAGAGGGTTTGATCCACGGTTGCACGCGTACCAAGCGCAAGGAAAACGGCAGGGGTGAAAGACTCACCCAAAGGGGTTTCATTAATCCGGTTTCGAATGAGTTCAGCGGTTTTCATAATTAATTGTGTTCCAGTTGTCAGAAATACTAGTATAACTTCTGACAATTAGCAAGGCTGCCGTTACCCATTTAGCTGCGTAAGCAGCTAGGTATAAGCCAAGCGAGATAGAGTAATAAGAAGGGGTGGCACAAGATATTGCGGGTGAAGCGGTAGGGGGAGCGGTAGGGGGAGCGGTAGGGGGAGGGTGAAATAACTCAGCTGCAGCGGAGCTGCGTCTTCGCTCCGGCCTCGGCCAAGGGCACGGCCATAGCGGTGTATGATTGCCCCTAGAAGAAAATCCGCATAACGGAATCAAGCGTGGCGCCACTACCAGAACAACAAGCCAGGGAGAAAATCGACCAGCTGCTTACCGCAGCCGGCTGGCTTGTGTGCGACGCTGCCGCTGCCAACATCCACGCTACGCGCGGCGTGGCGATTCGCGAGTTCCCGCTGCCGGGCCATGGCTTCGCCGACTATCTGCTGTATGTGGATGGCAAAGCCGCTGGCGTGATCGAGGCCAAGAAAGAAGGCGTTACTCTCACTGGCGTCGAAACCCAATCCGACAAGTACACCAAGGGCCTGCCCGCGGGTCTGCCGCGCTGGAGCAACCCGTTACCATTTGCCTATCAATCGACTGGTGTGGAAACGCGTTTCACCAACGGCCTTGATCCTCAGCCGCGCTCTCGTCCCGTGTTCGCATTCCATCAGCCCAGATTGCTAGCGGATTGGCTCGAAGGCACGAACACTCCCTCCCCCTTGAGGGGGGAGGGCTGGGGTGGGGGTGAGCAACCGAAGGTTGCCGAGCAACGTGCCGACTATCAAGCACGTCCCGCCACCTTCCTCGCCAAGCTACAAGCCATGCCGCCGCTGAAGGAAGAAGGCCTCTGGCCCGCCCAGATCACAGCGATCCACAACCTGGAAAAATCTCTAAAAGAAAACCGCCCCCGCGCCCTGATCCAGATGGCCACCGGCTCGGGCAAGACCTTTACCTCGATTTCCTTCATCTATCGCCTGATCAAGTTCGCCGGCGCGCGGCGCATCCTGTTCCTGGTCGACCGCGGCAACCTCGCCGACCAGACGCTCAAGGAATTCCAGCAATACGTCTCGCCCTACAAC
>JAUXTZ010000010.1 GCA_030681095.1 Burkholderiales bacterium | reverse complement strand
GCCTATGAAGGCGGCGCGGACGGTTATGTGTCGAGCACCCTCAACGCAAAAATCCTGCACACCCGCCTGGTGGCTGCGCAACGGATGGCGCAGATGAAACAGGTTTGCGACAAGGACCGCGCGCACATGCGCAAGCTTGCCGCCGAACTGGATTGGGCCAACCGCAAGCTGGCCCATGATGCATCCACTCCCTGACAGGCGCAGTCAGGATTCACGCAACGGGGGGCACGACTCTGCCAACAAGCTCCCCCCATTCTGGTGACCCGGAAAACCCGGCGGCAAGCTGGGGCGGCGTTTGGATCACCGGGGCAACCGCTCAACCCGCCCGCGCCAACTGCTCCCGCAAGCTATCCAGCGCCGCCTGCTCGCCGCGGACGCGGAAGAACGCGCCTTCTTCCTCGGCGCGTTCCTCCAGCACCTCGCAGCGCGCGAACAGCTCGCCGCGCAGCTGCTGGGCCGACCAGGGCAGAAACAACTCGGCCTCGACCAGATCCTTC
The DNA here is from genome assembly GCA_030681095.1 of Burkholderiales bacterium. Classification (GTDB taxonomy): domain Bacteria; phylum Pseudomonadota; class Gammaproteobacteria; order Burkholderiales; family Thiobacteraceae; genus RBG-16-58-11. The sequence continues at coordinate 4,709 of JAUXTZ010000010.1, read as the reverse complement.
TGAAAGAACGCAAGAATCGCCTGATGCAACTTTGCGACGTCGTCGGAGTTGCGCGCGCTCATCACGATGCAGCCGGGGTATTCGGCGCGCAGCGCGGCTTCGCGTTCGGCTTGCGCCGCCGCGTCGCCGACGTGGTCGATCTTGTTGAAAATTCGCAGACGCGGCACCTCCTGCGCTTCAATCTCGTTCAGCACGTGTTCGGTGGCTTCGATCTGCCGCTCGAAACCGGGATCGCTGGCGTCGATGACATGCAGCAGCAGCGACGCATCCAGCGCCTCTTCCAGCGTCGACTTGAACGACGCCACCAGCCCGTGCGGCAGGTTCTTGATGAACCCCACCGTATCGCTGACCAGCACGCGCGGAATGCTCTCGGGATACAGCGTGCGCACGGTGGTGTCGAGCGTCGCAAACAGCTTGTTGGCGACCAGCACCTCGCTGCCCGTGAGCGCGCGCATCAGGGTGGATTTGCCCGCGTTGGTGTAGCCCACCAGCGCCACGCTGGCGAGACTTTGGTGCCCCTGCCGCCGCGCGCGCTGCGTCTTGCGATCCGCATCCATCGCGGTAATTTCGCGCTGCAGCTCGGAAATGCGGTCGCGGATCTTGCGCTTGTCCAGCTCGGTGTTCGACTCGCCCGCGCCGCGCCCGCCCACGCCGCTGCGCTGCCGCCCCTGCGGCCCCGCCAGCTTCGCCGCCTCGCGCAGGCGCGGTGCCAGATAACCCAGCCGCGCAATCTCCACCTGCGCGCGCGCAGCCGGCGAGCGTGCATTGCGGTGAAAAATCTCAAGAATCACCATGGTGCGATCCATCACCTGGCAGCCCACCTCGTTTTCGAGGTGGCGCGCCTGCGACGGGGAAATTTCGTGGTCGACAAAGATCGCGTCGATCGGGTCGGGCGAAACCTGCGCGGCCTCGTCGCCCAAGCCCTCGACAACCGTGGAGAGGCGATACAAGGGGTTCAGCGAACCAGCGTCAGGCTCGGTTTCGTCGCCCGATTCGCCGCCAACAAAGCGGCGAATCTCCTGCCGCTTGCCCACCCCCAGATACGCCGTCGAGTCGAACCCGGAGCGTTTCTGCGTAAACGTGCGAACAACCGTAAACCCCAGCGTCTTCGCCAGCTCGCGCAGCTCGGTCAGCGACGCCTCGAACTCCATATCGGTCACCCCCGGCAATTGAACCGATGCCACGATGGCGTACTGGGGGGCTTCTTTGACTTCTGTTTGCATGCGGGAAGGGCTTCGGTTAGATGAGCGGAACAAGACATTATCCGCTAATGTAGACGGGGCGGGGGTTGCGTGTCGGGCAGGGCATTGGGGCCACTCCGGGAGCGGGGCACGTGATATACATGATGAAGCGTGACCAATCCGGGGACTTTGTTGGTTTTTATGCCAACTAACAGCTTCGTCGCGCTGCCTGCTACTTAACTGAATGGTCAAGCTGCGAAATCCAACCTTGAAAGATAGGTGGCGATGCTGCCCCCCCTCCGTAAGTGCTCTGTTGTTCTCAGTTGGGATTAGAATTCAGCGACCAATAAAATAAAATACTTATAACTTGGATATGGATGCTAGCTTAGGAGGCTCTGCATGTCGCAATTCTCGAAGATACTCAACAACCACACCAAGTTACAAGAGAGAAGTAGCTACAGCAAAGAGCTACTTACAAATGTTCGAAATAAACTCCAAACCTTTCCTTCGTGTAACAGTGCCCATCTTTGCATTTATGCAGCTGGTAGCTTAGCTCGCCAAGAGACCGGGCGAGTATCAGATTTAGATCTTTTCTTTATTGGATACTGTCCAACTAGGGATGCCAATAAACGCAGCATCATGCGCACGCATGAGATTCAAATATTTGCTGATTTGATTAAGTTGAACAGCGATTTGAAGTTGGAGCCATTCAGCGCTGATGGTCAATACCTCAAGATTCACGAACTTGATCACATTATCGGGGGGACGGGGAGCTTGGAGGATGACAGTGAGAATCTTTTCACCACCCGACTTCTTCTTCTGCTTGAAAGCAAAGTAATCGCCGGTCAACCAGTATATGAACAAGCTGTTGACCGGGTACTAGAGATGTATTTTCGAGATGGCCGAGGAAGGCATGACTTTCGCCCTCTTTTCTTGCTAAACGACATCCTGCGCTACTGGCGAACCCTTTGCTTAAATTATGAAAGAGATCGTTTTCAGCCAGGGAAGCCTTGGTGGAAGCGGAATCTGAATTTAAAATTTCCACGAAAACTGACTGTGTTTTCTACGATTCTTGCAATCATTGCAACCCGCTTAGCCACTGCCGAGGACTTTAAATTGATTGCCGTAATGACGCCAATGGAGCGATTGGCATTCTCACTCGACAAGATCGCGGATTCCTCTCTAGAAGTTGGATTTTCTTCAGTTCTAAACGACTACGAGGACTTTCTTGCAGCCAAGTCATATAGTGAACTTGATGCGCCACCTTCCGACATGTTGCAAACATATAGCCAAAAGGCTCAGCGACTTGATAATTTTCTACATGATGTATTCGCTAGCAAGAAACTCGATCAAAGATTGGTGCGTTTTGTTCTCATCTAACGGCGTGAAATCGTAATGCCATATTTTGTATTTGCCGAGTTTGGCAATCCACATGTGGCAGATTTTCTTGTCGAATTACGGAATGCACTCCAGTGCAAAAAAAATCTTTCGCCTGTTCATGTCACTCTTCGTGGTCCGTATCGCACACCCCCATCACTCGACCAACTAAGAGAATATTCTGAACGTCTCCTTGGATATGGAGTGCGCATCGGAAACTACGGATACTTCAGTACAAAAAAAGGGTATGCCGCTTTCGTGCTGGCGGAGTGCACGATCTTTAGAGAGTTGTGGGACAAACCGGATTATAAAACCCCGCTTGAATTTATTAAACCGCACATAACCATGTTCGAGTCTACGGAACGATCCGCCGCTCTTGAGGTTCGTGCTTTCTTGCGGAAAGAAAACATACTTATTCACACCTACAACATATCTTTGAGTGTGTATGAATCACGATCCGTACAAGAGGATATGTTTGGGGGGCCGGTTGTAGTGCCTTCAAACTTGCCAAAACATCAAGATATTTTGCGTATTCCAAAAGGCATACTAGATCGTGCACGTGTTATAGGCACAAAATGCGCAGAGTTACTAAAAGAATAAATAGGCTCAGCCTGCCCCTTTAATTTCATGAAATCCCGGTATCCAACCGACTATCATGGTCACAGCAACGGGGTCTTGCAATGCAAAATAAATGAATAAATGGGGTGTTCAGACACCATTATGTTTTTTGATTTCCCGGAACTCCCGGTTTCAAACCGACGGTCGGCACATTAAGCTGTGCCATCAAGCCACGCCGAATTGAATATAAAGATGGGACGCCGAGACCACTATCACGTCTACGTAATCGAACTGTCGAAAGACGTTTTATACGAAGGCCGATTCAAGAAATCCAACCCCGGTTACATCACGGGCAAGCCGTGCATTTACGTGGGCATGACGGGGCTGGATCCAGATGTGCGCTTCGACAAACACAAGGCCGGCATCCAGTCGAATCGCTTCGTCAAGGAATTGGGTCTGCGCTTGTTGCCTGATCTGTACGAGCTGTATAACCCGCTGCCGTATGACCACGCACGCGACCTGGAAGTGGAGCTGGCGATTGATTTTCGTGAAGCCGGGTATGGGGTTTGGCAGGCTTGAGCACCGTCGCACCACCGGGGTCGAGATCTTGCAATGCAACATCACTCCTTTCCAAGTCTTCATGGCTCCCGCCATCTGTGCAGCGTCACCGCCCTATTCAACCGGTTATCCAACCATCAGATTAACAGCCCGCTCCGCAATACACTCGTATCCCCCCATCTCGAATTCACGGCACACCCAGGGCCGATTTTCGTAGATGCTGCATTTGAAGGTGGCTCGGTCCAAGGCCGCGCACCAGCCGTCTGCCAGGCGCGCCATGGTCTGGCTGCCCCATTTGTCCAGCTCGATGAAATGATCGGGCACGCCGGTATCGGTAATCAGCATCACCTCCAGCCGGCAACAGCAGGCCTTGCAGTTGGTGCAGGTGACCTCGGGTTCGGGCTGGAGTGTGGCTTCGGTTGTCATCAGATCAGGGGGGCTCGGGCAAAGCTGGGGGTATGAACAGCGTCGGGGCGGGTTGGGGGTTCACCTCCATCTCAGCCTTCCCCCTCAAGGGGGAAGGCGCGGACATTGGCGGCCTCAGATTTTCACGACGATGCGGCCGCGTGTTTTGCCTTGCATGAGGTCGTGCGCTTTTGCGATGGCATCGGTGAGCGGGACGACTTCGCTGAGGGTTGCGAGCCGGGCTGGGTCGAGATCGACGGCCAGCCGCGCCCAGGCTTGCCGTCGCACCGATAGCGGCGCCATCACGCTGTCGATGCCTGCCAGCGTGACGCCGCGCAGGATGAACGGCATCACGGTCGCCGGCAGGTCGAAGCCTTGCGCCAAGCCGCAGGCGGCGACCACGCCGCCGTATCGCGTCTGCGCCAGGGCGTTGGCCAGGGTATGGCTGCCAACTGCGTCGACGGCGGCGGCCCAGCGCTCTTTCTGCAGGGGCTTGCCGGGCGCGCTCAGTTCCGCGCGGTCGATCACGGTTGCGGCGCCCAGCGCGCGCAGGTAGTCGGCTTCGTCCGGCTTGCCGGTGGCAGCGGTTACGCGATAGCCCAGTTTGCCGAGCAGCGCGACCGCGATGCT